>NZ_JBGULU010000146.1:0-3546 GCF_045116495.1 Methanobrevibacter sp.
GTTTGCCCACTTGTATAGCATTCGGGCCAGCTGCTCTTTTGTTTTGTCATTTTCCTCAAGCTCCAGTGCCTTCATGTAGCATTCATAGGATTCACTGAAACGGTTGAGATTTTCTAGAACAGTGCCCTTTTTAGTGTAATATTCAAAATCAGTTTCATTGTGTTCAATTGCAACGTTGATTAACGTCAGGGCTTCCTTATACCGCTTTTCACTGTTGAGTCTGGAAGCCTCAGTATACATGACGTCTGCTACCGACGTCTGATTAGAATCTTTTTTTGGGGATTTTGGAGTCTGTTTTGTCCAGTCGTCCAGAGATTCCCCATATCGTTTATCCATACTGCACCTTAAAAGTTATCAATATGCTTTGCAACTTCCTCTCCGACTTCTGTCAGTTTGTAAATTCTGTTTTTATGGGCATCCTCATTGAGGCAGACTGCCACCTCACATTCCTTGAGCTGCCTTAAGACATTTGAAATATGATTTATCTTAATTCCGGAATCCTTTGCGATATTGCTCGGAGTTTTCTCTTCACCCTGAAGTGCCTTGACTGCCCTTGCACGGTATGAGGAAATATTGATATACCCATATACCCTTAAAGTTTCGTCGTCCATATGTTCTCACCTCTCATTGTGTCAATATTGTTAATATTTATTATCACTTTATATACAAATACTTTACGAATCATCATAGTCCTTGACTGAAGATATCAGATTTTCCATATCGTCAATGAGATTTTTGGCATCTTCGTCCTTTGAGGTATCCATGCTTAAAACCAGTTCGTTGGTCAAATCCTCAATCTTATCTATGATAGAATTTAAAACAGCGATTTTGCTTTCGATTTCACTGTCGATTCTAGGGCTTTCCTCTGAAGCGAGATGCAATATGTTTATTGCAGATGAATATTCGCTGTTGAATACTTCAGTTGCCTTGTCAACGACTGAAATGAATCTTGTGTATGTGATTTGAGGCGGTGTGAATCTCTTTTCAATAAGATCACGTGCAACCTTTTCCTTTGCATCATATTCGGCTTTCAGATCCTCGATTTTGTTTTCATACATTACGAATTTCGGGATGACTTCAGGTTCCGGAGGCTGTTTTGGAGTTGTCTTTACTGCTTTAGGTTCCTCTTTTTTAGGCATTTTCTTAGGTTCCTTAGGAGGAATCCTTTTAGGATTTGTTGGGTAAGGATTAGTCAGCTTGTGAATGCCGTATCCTATGAGAAATGCAGGAGTTTCAAAGAACACCGCAAAGAGAACTATTGAACCCAGAGTATATATACTTAACCGGTAAAGTGAAAGTATCGCAAATACTATAAATATCACAAATGAAATTATTTTGGTTTTTGAAGGGACGAATTCACCGGTTTTTTTGTTCTGCCAGAAAAAGAACAGATGAAAAATGTCTGTACCGAGTCCATAATCATTGTAGTGGATTACTGCATCTTTCGGCCTTCCCCTTATGATATGGATTAAATATCCCAAAAGGAAGATTATTGCAGAAATAATTAATGACACTGTGAAATATCCTGCAGGAATTGTTGTGTTCAATCCTGAAATAAAGAAAATCAGGAATATGCTGATTGCGCTTAACTTGGATTTTGACAGTACAAACTCTCCGTCATAATTCCAGTAGAACAGTTTGTGCTTCAGGCTGACAGGTTCGTCACTGCCTCTAACGATTACCGCTTTAGTTCTGAATGACTGAGACTTGCATGAAGGGCAGAAATTTGCATTAACATCCACCTTTTCACCGCAACTGTTACATATCTTATAATCATTAGGCATCTTCATCATCCTCTATTAGAAAATCTTCATATGTTAAAGTATTGAGTTCCTCATCTGATATTTCATCTTCCATAGCCAGTCTGTTTGCCTGTCTTGTAATAACCTCTTCAAACAGGTTTCTGACAGCACGGCCATTTGCGAAATTTTTAGGCCTGTGTTCATACATTGATACGAAATATTCTGTCAGATACTGCTTTGCAGGTTCATCAAGGCACAGATTGGCCTCGCTTGCCATAAGCATGAATATGTCATACAGCTCCTTTTCATTATAGTCTTCAAAGTATATAAACTTATTGAATCTTGATTCCAGTCCGGGATTTGAGTGCAGGAAGCTGTCCATAAGCTCCGGATAGCCTGCAACAATAACAATCAGATCGTCCCTGTTGTCCTCCATTGCCTTTAAAAGGGTGTCGATTGCCTCTTTTCCATAGTCATTTTCACTTGTCTGATGCAGGGCATATGCCTCATCTATGAAAAGTATGCCTCCCATTGCAGACTGTATGACCTCCTGGGTTTTGATTGCAGTCTGACCGACATATCCTCCCACCAGACCTGATCTGTCGGTTTCTATTAAATGGCCTTTACTTAAAAGTCCGATTTCATGGTATATTTTTGAAAGAAGCCTTGCAACTGTGGTTTTTCCTGTTCCAGGATTGCCTGAAAATACCAGGTGCAGACTCATCGGAGGCTGTTTTATTCCCCTTTCATCTCTCAGCTTTCTTATCTGAACCAGGTTGATTAGTGAATTTACATCCTTTTTAACTTTTTTAAGGCCAATGAGTTTATTTAGCTCTTCTAAGTATTCCTCAAGTGAGTGCTTTTCTTCGCTTTCTTTTGCAGGAATTTCTTCAGTTTTTATTTCATTTAATATTTCACTTGCGCTTTTGCTCATAAGAGTGGTTGAGTCAATGTTGAGTTTTGTTTTGAGATTTTGGATGAATGTGTTGAATCTGTTGAGCGTATCATCATGAATCTCTGTTCCATCAACAAATACAAACAGACCTCCGCACATCCTGAAGCATTCAAATAGATTGGCGCACAGTGATTCTCCGATGCCGAAATCTGCAGTAAACTCATCAATTTTCATGCTGTATTCAAATGAAGGCAGAAGCTCATTACTCATTTTTATGTCACTTAGGCTTAAGATATCATCTTTTGCATATGAGCTGTCCAAAAGCTCATTTATGAATTCCAGTTCATTGTCCGTTATTATGGAATCGCCCAGTCCGAGATAGCTGAACCACATAAACAGATCATCATACAGAACGCTTTCAAAATCAACATCCCTGATAGGTTCATAGAACTCCTTTAGGCTGTTTATTGTTTTAACCAGAAACAGTACGCTGTTGAAATAATCTTTAACAAAGTCTATATGGTGTTTGTCAACCTCTCCACCGCAGTTGGGACATGAGGTACATGTGCTGTCCACCACACTCTTACATTCTCTACAAATGGTCCACTCAATCATAATGAATACCTGAAAGTTTTTCTAATACTATATTAACAAAATTAATATATAAATCATTGTAAAAATTTCGGTTCAGTATATATCCTCTGGTGAATTATCCATGAACCGGCAGTCAACGGTTTTCAGATTGTCATCCTTAACGCTGAATATTGCTCCGCCGGTATCAGCATTATTTTTGCTGAATTCACAGTTTTTCAATGAAAGAAGATTCTTCTGGTTGTTTATTGCTCCGCCATAAATCTTTGCCGAATTTTGTGAAAGCCTTGAATCTTCAATAGTCATTTCACACCATGT
>NZ_JBGULU010000147.1:0-4649 GCF_045116495.1 Methanobrevibacter sp.
CAATATTTTCATTGGCAAGTCTGCATTATTGGTTGTCCTAAAAATTGCAGCACCTACATTGTATATCGCTAAAAATGGTATTGATAAAGCAACAATGTATAGGTATACTTCTGCATTATGCCAGACATCAGCTTCAATCTGTCCGAATAAAGTTCCAATTAAAAACTGTCTTAGAATGACTACAAAAACCATTAATATTACAGACAGTATTGTTGAAAACCAGACAAGCTGTGTTGCGGAATTCTGTGCCTTTTCAACTTGATTATCGCCCAGATACTGTCCGGCTACAACAGCACCTCCGGTTGCAAGAGCTGAAAAAGAAAAAATAAGCAGTTGAACTAAAAAGTCAACCAGCGAAACTCCTGAAATTGCAGCTTCACCCAGTGATGCCACCATGATAGAATCGGCTAGGCCTACAAAAAATTCCAGACCATATTCTATTAAAAGTGGAATGAATAATGCAAGTAAAGCTCTATTTGAGTATATGTAACCTTCAGGAGTTTTAAAAATGTTCATAATAAAACTATCTTATAAAGTTTGTACGAGGTTTAGGTTCTGATTCAAGCTGCAATCCTTTTTCATGACCTGCTTCAATACATTTCAAGAAAAATGCCATATTGCGCCCAAGCTGTCTCATAGTACCTATACCTTCCTCATCCTGAAGAACCTCTTCAGGAGTGTTACCGTGAACCATATTCCAGTAATAGGAGGTAATTATAGGCATTTGAGAAATTCCCATAAATTTGTTGAGCTGGTCAAATGTAGCAGTTGTCCCACCTCTTCTTGCAGAACAAACCATTGCTGCAGGTTTGAAAGTGAATGGCTCTGAGTTTGAATAGAATGCCCTTCCCAAAAAGGATGTTATTGCACCGGTAGCTGCCGCATAATGAACAGGTGATCCGAATATGAATCCGTCTGCATCATATGCTTTTTTAACAAATTCGTTGACTCCGTCCTTTCCAAAGGTACATTCGCCTATTTCACTGCATTTGGAACATGCAGTACAGCTCATCAATGGTTTGGTCTTAATCCAAACTATTTCTGTTTCAATTCCTGCTTCATTTAATGTTTTTTCAACCTCACAAAGTGCAGTATAGGTACAGCCTTTTTTGTGGGGACTTCCATTAAGCATCAATACTTTCATTTTAAAAATCTCCATATATTAATCTTTGAACTAAAAAGTGTCCAGGTTTGGTTTCAAGTGATCCTTTTTTAACGCCTTCTTCATCAAATGATTCGCATTCGTCACCTTCTTTAGCTGAATCATAGATTATTAAAGGTACATTATCACGAGTGTGTGTTCCGACATTTATCGGAGTTGGATGGTCCGGCAGTATTGCTGCCCTAAATTCTTCGCCTTCAAGACTGGCAATTATCGGACCTACAATAAATTCATCGATTCTTTCAATTGCTTTTACTTTTTCTTCAATGTTTTGTGCATGGCCAGCTTCATCAGGAGCTTCAATGTGAATCAATAACAAATCAGTCTGTTTCAAGGCTTCAATTCCATATTCACCTTTCTGTCTGTAGTCTGTATCAAAGTATCCTGTTGCACCAGGCACATTAACGATGTTCATTCCTGCAAAGTTTCCGATTCCCTTAAGCAAATCCACACCGGTAATTACTGATGCAGTGATTCCGTAGGTTTCTTCAAAGTTTGGCAGACTTGGTGTTACTCCCTGTCCCCATAGCCATACCATATTTGCAGGTATTTCCCTTTTTTTATTGACTTCAGCATTTTTGAGATATTCCCTTGACTCGAACATGATTTGCTGGATTTCCTGTGCCAGTTCACAATCACCAAACAGGTTATCAACTAATTTTTCACCGGAAATGTCATGAGGAGGCATTGTTTGAATGCCAGACAATATTTCAGCATCTTCAATGCTGTCGCATGAATATATGAATAAATGTCTGTAGCTTACGCCTGTATAGAATTTGCCTTTAAAATCAGGGTATTTTTCTGTGAAGTATTCATTCAATCCTTTCATTAGCTCATCAGCTTCAGCAGTGGAAATATGGCCTGCATTAAAGTCATCCATTGCATCAGTTTCACTATATATGGTATTGCATCTGAATATTACATCGGTCGGTTCTGTTGGAATGCCTTCACTGCCCGCTTCAAGAGGTCCACGGCCAGTATAGTAATCTGCAGGATTATATCCGAAAATGCTCATATTAGCCACATCAGAACCAGGAGTGTAAGCATCCGGAACGTTATTTGTAAATCCTCCAAATCCTCCTTTTGCTAATTTATCAATATTTGGTGTATTAGCTACCATTAAAGGAGTTTTACCATCTAATTCATCAATCGGATAATCGCTTGCCCCATCGGGGATAAAAATTACATATTTCATAGTATCAGTATAAAAATAAAAAAAGAAATTTAATTAGTTTTTATTTTTTAAAATACTAATTAAATCAGTCAACATCGCAGAAGCAGTTTCAAGAGATCCTGCTCCAAGTCCCATTACAGTTATGTCTCCGGCCAAATCAGTGTGTATTGTAGCCATGTTTAAAGTTCCGCTAACATCATAGGAACTTCCCTTTTTAACCAAACGTGGTGATACCCTTAACTCTTCAGGAGATACTTCAGCTATTAGTTTAATTAAGTAATCATCCTTTTTAGCAAGTTCAATAGCATGTGAGTTAATATTTGATATTCCCATTACATTAACATCACTGTATGTTGCATCAATTCCTAAAAGGGAATTTGCTAAAATTACTGTTTTACATGCTGCATCAATACCTTCGACATCCTGTGTAGGGTCAGTTTCAGCAATGCCCAATTCCTGTGATTCCCTTAATGTAACTTCATAGTCAGTTCCTTCTGAAGTCATTCTTGATAAAATATAGTTTGTAGTACCGTTAAGGATACCTATAATTGATTTGATGTCACATGAGGATAATGTGTCTTTTGTGAAGTTAATAATCGGCATTGCTCCGCCAACACTGGCCTCATACTTAAATTCAACGCCTGCCTTTTCGGCTGCTCCGACAACTTCCTTGAATTTGAGTGCCAAATGTCCTTTATTTGAGGTTACTACATCTTTACCCTGTTCGAAAGCTTTAAGTGTTAGTGAAAATGCAGGTTCTGCATCAACGATATTAGTAGGAGTTGCTTCAATAAGACAATCATATTCAACAGCATCCAAAACCTCTTCACCACTTTTATCAGACCCGAATTCAGGATAAGCAGATAATTTTCCTTCATTGTTTTTTGTTTCCACAAGTAATTTTTCATCTAAACCATCGGCAGATATTGCAGATGAAGATGAATCAGCGGCGGCTACAACTTTAACTGCCACTCCGGTTTTTTTACTAATTAAATCTTTTTTTAGGGAAATTGCATTAGCCACACCTTGACCTACTGCACCAAATCCCATAATAATGACTCTACATTCATCCATAATAATCCCTTATACTTCATTAATCATTAATAATTCTTTTTCTTCTGCAATTTCTTTAATTCTGTCAAATACGAATTGTTTTTTACCGTAATCAGTTTCAAGAGTAATTAATGCAGTAGATTCTTTTTCACCATCTAATTTAATGTCAAATCCAGTGATTACAACTCCTTTAAGAGCATTAATCCTATCCATAGTGTCTCTTATATCCTGATCTACAATATGACCATATAAAAGAGTGCTGATCATTTCTTTTTTCACGACACCGTCCATTTCTACAATAGAAATTCCCAAATCATCGAATTTTTGAATAACATTGAAAAGGTTTTCGCGTTCCCCTTCTATTGTTATATGGACTGGAACCATTCCCTGCTCATTTTTGAATTCCCTTTTGTGGATAACAGTTACTAAGTTTGCACCGAGTGTACCAATCGGTTCCAATACAGATACTAACTGTCCAGGAACATCCATAAGTTCTAGAACTAAGTTCATTTTCATTTAAATCCCTTCTTTAATTTGTCCAATCTGCTCTTTTAACAATAAGATTTCCTTCTTTATCGATATTTGCATTTCTCAATATTTTTTCCGGATTTTTTTCGTGAGCTTCATCGTCACGTGTTAAATTCAAGTTATCAGTAATGTACCAGGTTTCATCTGAATCCGGAATGTCTTCTAAAATTTTTGAGAATTTTTCTATAATATCTTCTGCATCTTTTTCGATTGTCATAAAATTTAAACTCCTAATAATAAATAATATATTTATTATGTTTTTTGATATTAATAAACTTAAAGTAAATTTCAAAAAAAGTAAAAAATTATTGGAGATATTGTGAAATATCCGTGTCCTTAATAATCTTTTTTCTTAGTATCTTATCAATGCCGGTTCCATACTGGGCCGCTTTTTTAGGCCTGTAAGCTATTTCATAATCCAAACCTTCTTCAAAAGCCAATTTTCTTAAAATGCTTTTTCTCATATCATCATGCATTGACACTATTTTTTTGTTGTCAGGAATATTTAAAACCAGTTCAACAAGTTTTTTGTCCAGAAACGGCAATCTGAGCTCTACAGAATTGAGCATGGAGCATGCATCATCCCTCTCAAGATTAACATGATACATGTTTGACATATCAACCCTCAAATCATAGTTCAGGGTTCCATCAACAAAGCTTTGAAGATACCTTTTGTATCCTCCGAAGAGCTCATCTGCACCCTGACCTGAAATGGCAACTTTAATTCCATCA
>NZ_JBGULU010000148.1:0-2249 GCF_045116495.1 Methanobrevibacter sp.
CGGGAGTTTCGACATTTTCTAACACAAAAACTTAAAAAAATCTGATTTAACAAGGCCTAACGGCCTTTTTTTATTTATAAAAATGTAGTGCCCTTGTATTGACAAATACTAATAAAAGTGTATTATATATAAAATAAGGGTTTATATACTTTTTAATAAGGGGCACTACATGGCTTTTATACGTAGTAAGATAAAAAATGGAAAACCATGTTACTATATCGTTGAAAGTTATAGGGATGGCAAAGCCGTCAGGCAGCGTATTATTGAATATCTTGGAAGTGCTGAAAAAATATTGCCTCTGGCATTAAAAGGTTGGCAATCTACACAAAAAGCAAAAGAATCAGAATCAGGCATTGATTTTTCAAAAGTTACATTCAAATCATACGTTCATGGTTCTGTTATGGGATTGCTCTATATGGCTCAATATATAGGTATTGAAGAGATTCTTGATGAAATCCTTCCCAAAAAAAACATTAAAGGCATGACCAGAGGCAGGGTTTTATTATTAGCAATGATACACCGGGCAGTTGATCCTGGCAGTAAGAGAAACTTCTCCAATTGGGTAGAGCAGACAAGTTTACCCTATCATCTAAAATTTGAGGCTTCAGCACTTGGTTCGGCTGAATTTTGGGAGGCTATGGACGGGATTAGTGAGGATGAGCTAAAAACAGCGCAAAGAACAATTGTAAAGCGTATTTCTGATATCACTAATATTGATTTAAATAGGTTCCATCTTGATTACACCAACTATTTTACTTTCATAAATAGCAAAAATGGAAATTGTTTGATATGTAAGAGAGGACATAATAAACAGAAAAGGGATGATTTACGACAGTTCAGCCTTGCTGTATTAACCGCCTATTCTCTTCAGATACCTATAATATGGGATCTTTACGCAGGCAACAAAAATGATAAATCTGAATTTGCTGAATTTTCAGATAAAATTAAAAAAGAATTACAGAAAATGTCAATCATTCCGGAGGATGTGACGATAACATTTGATGGAGGCAGTAATTCTGAAGAGAACTTCAAAAATATAGGCTTTCATTTTATCTGTTCACACAGTTTGAAAGGACTTCCTGCTCTTTATGACATTGATATCAGCGAATACGAGAATGTTGAACTTAGCAGTGGTAAGACCAAACTTGCTTATCGTATTGATAATTTAACATTTTCAGGCGTTACAGGGACGGGAATATTGACTTTTAGTCAGGATTTGCTGGATGGACAGCTTGCTGAACTTGAGAAAGAGATTACCAAAATAAAAAATAATGTTGATGATTTAAATAATAAACTTAAGAATCCAAAATCACATATATTTTCAGAGTTGAACAACAGGAAAAAATTTATCGAAGCTGAGATTGTACAAGTAAAAAAATACAATGATGCTCTTAAAGAGGAGTTAAGCCAGCCAAAGAAGGGAAGACGCAAAAAGGAAAAAGATGAGCCTATATGGGATATGGAAAAGGAACTATTACAGATATTGGCTAAAAAGGTTTATTCCGGTAACCAATTTGCAAGCGAATTCAGTTCTATAAGTATTGAATTGCAGGAACATGATGAACTTAAGTCTTATCAGATAAAGCTCACAATAGACAATGAATTAAAAGAATCGTATTGCAATAAATATTATGGTAAAAAATTGACATGTACAGATTATACGAGCTGGAGTACATCCGATATTTTATCTGAATACGCTAATCAGGAGTGTATTGAAAACAATATCTTCAAAGTATCCAAAGATACGAGGCACTTTTCTGTAAGACCGCAGTATCATTGGACTGATGATAAAATTCGCTGTCATGTCTTCATTTGTCTTTCCGCAATGATAATTGCAGAAATGTTAAGAATGCGAATGGAAAAAGCCGGGTTAAAACTCACAAAATCGGCAATGCTTAATAAATTGTCTTTAATAAACGATGGGTGGATTTATAACGAAGGAAAGAAAGTTGTTAGGGCAATGGGAGAACTTGATTCTAATCAAAAGAGGATGTGGAATGTCATAGAAGATATCAAACAATCTCTGTCAACTAACTGATTGGCAAAAAAGTGCCAAAATGGGCACTACATTTAACAGTTGATTGAAGCCTTGTGTTACAAGGCTTCACGGGGTAACAGAAGTTATAATGTCGAAACTCCCGCTAGAAACTTGACTTCACCGCAACTGTAATTAAACCCCCTGCGGGAATAAAAAATAATAAGATTTCTAGCCATACTTCCTCTTTCCGAATCAGACACTATTCAACAGT
>NZ_JBGULU010000149.1:0-9188 GCF_045116495.1 Methanobrevibacter sp.
GGCAACATATTGCCCATAATTCCCATTATAAAAACACCATGACTTATAATTGAGTTTTTGACTGATGAATAATTGCCCATTTTTAAGATACAATCAGCAATGAATGCAAATAAGGTAAATACAAGTATCGGCACCCAGGTGTGTCCGCTTAAAAACATTACAATTCCCAAAATTAATCCCAGCAGGGTAACCATTCCAAATTTAGAAACTCTTGTTAAAAACAACATGTAGGGGATTCCACAAATCAACGCTGCCAATATTGGCAGTGCCAACATTAAAATCGGAATATATCCCAGCATTCCAAATGCAAATATCAACACTATTAAAATCACTGCAAAGATACCTACAGTGATTAAGTCTTTCACGTTTAATCTTTCAGACATAATTTTTTCTCCTAAAGTTTTTTTAAGGGAATTAGATTACCCATTCCCCACTTAAATTTTGTAAATCGACCATTTTTTTGAATAGTCCATTTTGAGCTAATAATTCCTCAGGTGACCCTTGTTCAGAGATTCTACCTTCATCGAGAACAATAATTTTATCGGCATTGGCTATTGTACGCATCCTGTGAGCAATAATTATCACGGTTTTGTTTTTAATAAGCTCTGATAATGCTTTTTGGATTTTGGATTCATTTTCAACATCCAAGAATGATGTTGCCTCATCCAAAAGAATCACATTGGCATCTTTCAACATTGCCCTTGCAATAGAAATTCTTTGCCTTTGACCACCTGATAATAGCTCACCATTTTCACCAATTACTGTATTATATCCATCAGGAAGTTTTTGAACAAACTCTTCACATTCCGCTAGGCGTGCAGCCTCGATTACTTCTTCATCGGTTGCGTCCTTTTTCCCGACTCTGATATTTTCCAGAATTGATGTATTGAACAGTATCACATCCTGGAAAACAATTGAGAAGTTTTCTAGGAGTTTTTCACTATCCAATTTTGACAAGTCTTGGCCTCCCAAATTTACTTCACCGGAAACAGGATCCCAGAATCTTGCGGCCAGTTTTGAAACAGTGGATTTTCCGCCACCTGAAGGGCCTACAAGTGCTGTAACCTCACCCTGTTTTGCTGTGAAATTAATATCGGTCAAAACATTTTTCAAATCATCATAATTGAAATCGACATCTTTAAATTCAATGTCGTAACCGTCTAATGAATACTCGGTTAATCCTTCTTCAACAACCAGTGATTCGATTTCTTTTGTTCTTTCAATTTTTATATCCATCATAAGTATTTCAGATAAAAACATCAAACCGTTTTCAACAGGTGCATAAACTGTAGCGGAAGCTATGAGGAATATTAAAAGTGTAAATAGTGACACCTGTGAATTCATTATCAAGTAGGAGCCTAGAAGAATTACGGAAACAATTCCTAAATTCAGGACAACTTTGCCTGTAATTACTCCGGCTGCTGACATTAATTCCGCTTTGATTCTTGACTTTTCAATTTTGGAAGTTAATGCTGAAATCTTTCCAAAGTATTCGTCCTGATGGTTGTATGATTTTAAGTCTCTAACAGATTCGATGCATTCCTGCATTCTATCTCCGCAGTCAAGCAAATCTGCCATGACAATTTCTCCACCTCTGTAGATGAGAATTTTTGAAGCATATAATATTGCAAATGCAACGGGAACCGGCCACAATAGTGCAATACCTAATCTCCAATTAAAGGTTAACATACCAATTGCTACAAGACATAGTGAGATAATTGAACCGAGCAATTGTGGAATTGCATGTGAGAAGACATGTTCCAAATCGGTACAGTCGTTCATGATTGTTGCTGTCAGGTCTGCCAGGTCCCTGTTTTCGAAAAAGGACAATGGAAGTTTTCTTAAGTTTTCACCTAGATTGATTCTTCTGTTTTCACTTTCTGTGTATGTTGTATTGAATACGAAGTGGTATTGTTTCCATGCCAATGCAAAGATGATTCCCAAAACAATCAATATCAATACGATAAACATTCCGAGGTTGGGATCAATTATTTCCCCACCGGTCAATGGTCCTATCCACATGTAAATGAGCAATGCATATAAACCGACAGGCAACATGAATGCAATGTTTAAAAGTGCTGTGTAGAGGATTCCTTTAATTAAGTTATCGGAACCTTCTTTTGTAAGCCCAAATCTTTCGGTAAAATATTCAGATATCATTTATGCCACCTCACTTTTTACTTTCCATTGAATGGACTGGTTGAATTCATCCCACATTCTTGAATAAAGGCTTTGATTTTCAACTAAATTATCGTGATTGCCTTCTTCTACAATCCGTCCGTTTTCAACTACATAAATTTTATCTACATTCTTGACTGTGGATAATCTATGTGCAATCATAATGACTGTTTTATCTTTGGTAATTTCCGAAATCGCCTTTTGAATCATATATTCGTTTTCAGGATCTGCTAGAGCAGTAGCCTCATCTAAAATAATGATTGGAGCATCCTTAAGAATTGCTCTTGCAAGAGCTATTCTTTGCTGCTGACCTCCTGAAAGATAGGTTCCTTCAGTTCCAATTACAGTATCGATTCCATCAGGCAATTCGGCAATGATATCATCACACTGAGCCAAGCTTAATGCATTTTTAACATCTTCTCTGGAAGCTCCTTTGCGACCAATTGCCACATTATTGTAGATTGAATCTTTAAACAATGTGGTATTTTGGAATACGAATGAGATGTTCTCCATCAAATCTTTTGTTGAAATATCTCTAACGTCAACTTCACCCACTTTTATTGAACCTTCATCAACGTCCCAAAATCTTGGTATTAATGAGGCTATTGTTGTTTTTCCGCCACCGGAGGGTCCAACTAATGCAACAGTTTCATTTTCATTGATTTTTAAATTAACATCATTTAAGATATGTTCATCACCGTCAGTCTTTTCATAGTCGAAATAGACTCCTTCAAATTCAATTGAATGATTTTTAGGCTTTTGAGGATTATCTGTTTCAACTAAAGGTTTTTCGGCTAAAATCTCTTCAATACCTTCCAAAGCATGGCTTGCCAGCATCCAATCCTGTGAAACTGTCATTATCTTATTCATCATTACAGCGCAAATCGGTGTGAAAATCACATAAAACATGAAATCTGCTAAGAACTTTTTATCCACTACAGATCCTGCAAGCAATATTCCGGCAGGAATCAACAGTGCGAAAAATCCATTAATTGATACAGTAAATGCGGTCATCGGAAGCTGAGTTGACAGAGAATAATTGGCAGAGAACTTTGCGTAATTCTTAATAGCATCAATGAAGTTTTTAAATGAATAAACACTTTGTTGGAATGCTTTTGTAACTGGAATTCCCCTAACATATTCCACTGCTTCAGCGTTCATTTTTTCGAGATATGTCTGATATTGAACCATAATGTTTTGGGATTCAGAAGAAAACATCGGATACATGAATATGAAACATAATACGATTGGTATTAAACATATTAAACCTAAAAGCCAATCAAAACTGAATAACAATATCAGAAATGCTATTGGAGTCACAATGGCTCCTGTAAGGTCAAACAGTTGATGAGCCAAAAATGTTTCGGTTTTTGAAGTACTATAATCAATTACTTTCCGCAGTCCTCCACTGGTGTGGTTTGAGAAATATCCCAACGGTAGTTTAAGCAAGTGATTTATAGCCGCATCCTTCATGTTCTTTTCGTTTTTGAATGCAGATAAGTGTGTTCCCATTAAACCGAAAAAGTTTAGAACAATTCCAGCTATTGCAAATGCAAATGCATTAAAGGCATATGTATCTAGGTTCTGTGCTTGAGAAAAATTTGGAGCAACAGTTAGAATGGCATTTACAACATTCCATATGTATATGAATGGAATTAAGAGACATATTGCACTTAAAGCTGATAATATCATGCCCAATATTGACAGATATTTGTAATTGCCGGAATAATTCAATAATCGTATAAATTTATTTTTACTTTGAGTATTTGACATAATAAACTCCTTAAAATTTTATTTAGGCATACCTAAAAATTTAAAATAGTCCTAAAAAGTTATTCCTTTAAAATATCTTAAAAATAAATAAAAGAACAATTTTTGAAGTATTTTTAAAAAAAATAATTAGATGTAACCTATTTTCATTATTAACTATTTTAAAATAGGTATATATAGTTATTTGAACTAAAAAGATAAAAGTATACCAAAAAGTCAATTATTTTTCATACTCTGACGGGGTGCAGCCTACATACTTCTTAAATGCTTGGCTAAATTTTGAAGGTGAAGAGTAGCCCACTTGTTTGGAGATTTCTGAAATATTCAAATGCCCTTCTTTAATCAATCGACAGGCATAATCAAGTCTGTACTCCTTTCTCCATTTATAAATAGGTTTTCCATAAACTTCCTTAAAGCAATTCTTCAAGGTTGTTTTACTTATTCCATATCTGTTGGATAATTCATCAATTGTGATTTTACTTTCCAAATCATTGATTAAATCATTTTTAACATTTTCAATAATGTCAACTTGTTTTTTAGAAAGAGATAATGATTCTGTTTTAGTTTCTCTAGCTATGGAGACAAATAATAACAGTTCAAGACATTTTAATTTGAAATAAGGTTCTTTAATTCTGTCATCGACACAATATAACTCTCCAATCACGTGTTCGATTTTCTCATTTGCTCTAAGTAACCTATAACCTTTGGATTTTTCTAAATGTTCATATAACTCAATTAAATCAAAATCAGGAATAAGGCTTTTGATATGTTTGTTTGCAACATCAACATCAATGAAAATCTCCAAGCCTTCATAATATCCTAATGGAAAGTCCGAAACAGTTTTTGTTAAATCATAAATACTAACACACAAATCTCCTTTTCCAAAATAAACAATCCTATCGTCTCCCACTGCATATGAGTATCTGCCTTTAGCGCAATGGTTGATTTGAAGCAAACGGGAAGAGAGTTTATCTTCAAAAAATACATTATCCATTTCGTCAATGTTGATGTCCATAAAAGCGATTATTATTCCATCAAATAATGAATAAGTTTCCATTGTTCCGTATTTTGCACTTTTTCCCAGTTCAATTGTCTTTTTTGAGCCCTCTTCTATAATCGAATATTCGGATTGTAAAACTTTATCAAACATTCCATAAAGATTTTCATTCATATACTTAAATTTGTGACATTTTTTTATTAAAGTTTTATTGGTTGAAATAGATAAGTATCGGAACTTTTTTTTTTATTCGTTTCATACGATTGAACAGAGGTGTAGTGATGATGATAATTTCAATAATTTTAGTATCAGTACTTGGTATATCAATGCTTGGAATGGCTGCAATGAGTTAAATTCCAAACATTCTTTTTTTATTTTTTTAATTTTATATTCATTCATCAATAATCTCTTTAATAACCTTCACCAGCAATTATCAATCCTGCAACGGATGGACTAAAGAGATACTTCCTTTACATTATATTTTGAATCTTTCTGATTAACTATAAGAACAATATACAATATAAATATAGTAGGTGGGGATATTATTTTTAAAATTTCGCAGAAAAAATCAACTTTAATTGTTGCGGCGGCATCCCAATTACTCATACAGTTAATTGCTAATATGACTGTTATTGCCCTGCCGGATATAGCTATTGAATTAAATTTTTCTGCTGAAGCACTTTTGTGGGTAAATATAATTTATATGATGAGTTTTGTAGCTTTCAGTCTGCCGTTTGCTAAAATCATTTCACAGTATGGGGTTAAAAAATCCACTAAAATAAGTCTTTTATTGCTGTTTGTTTCTATTTTAATCTCACTATTTTCGATAAATGATATGATGTTTCTTTTATCTAGATTAATGCAGGGATTTTCAGCTGCTATATTGGCCATTAGTTTATATGTTATTATAGTTGAAGAGTTTGAGGATAGTGAAATAGGTTCCGCATTAGGTGTAGTTTCATCAGCAGGATATATTGGATTGTTAATTGCTCCAGTAGTTATGGGATTTGCAATTGTCCTATTTGATTGGAAATGGGCATTTGTAATGGTGCTCCCAATAATTGCTATTCTGATGATATTATTGAATAGAATTGACTATGAATGGACTACTGAAAAGAAACATGTCGACAATATAGGTTCACTAATTTATGTTGTTATGATGTGTCTATTTACCTATGGGATGACACTATTGGATGAGTTTGGAATTGTCTTTGTAGTAGTCAGCTTTATTTTATTTATAATATTGGTTAAAGTTGAAAAAAATGTTCCCGAACCGATATTTAATTTCAAGTTGCTTAAGGATGCTAAATATGTGATTGGAAATTATGCGGCTATGGTAACTTATTTCACTACAACAATTACCATTACTGTACTTGCACTGCATTTGCAATATATTTTAGATGTTGAAGAGATTATCGTGAGCTTTATTCTTCTTATTGCGCCTATTGTCATGATAGGGTTATCCGGTTTATCAGGCAGGCTTTCAAATAGGATTGATTCAAGACTAATATCTGGTGTTGCAATGATGTTCATATGCGCATCATCAATCTTGTTTTTCTTTGTTGATTTTATATCATTTAATATTATTCTTGTTGCATGCGCCTTACAAGGAATCGGCAATGGGTTGTTTTCAGCTCCAAATAATAAATATGTTTTAACTCTTGTGGATGAAAAAGATTTGCCTGATGCAAGTTCAGTTTTATCAACCAGTAAAGAATTCGGTAAAATTTTAAGTTCTGGAATTTTCACAGTCATATTGTCCATTTTCATTGGAAACCAGCAATTGGGGCCTGAACATATTGATCATTTATTTATTCAGTCAGCTAACCTAATGATGTTTATATGCATATTGTTAAATTTGTCTGCAGCAATTTTACTCTTCTACAGTAAATTAAGATATGACTATGCTCCTAATGAGAATACCGTAAGATTCTTTAAACGTATTGCGCCGGAATGGGCTAAAAAAAGGGTGTATGACAAATACGACTATTGATTTTTCAATGCCATTGTATTAGGATTACGATGATACAAGTATAGAAGAACAGATAGTTGACAGGTCCTATCGGATGAAATCCAAATAGTAATGTACTCGGCTAATATTGTAAAGTTAAAGAATTAATCTTTAACTTCATTAATTGTATATTCAATATTGTTTAAGCCCAATACTTCACTAACTTTGACATTATCTTGTGGAAATGTTTTTTTAATATTCTCAATTACATCCTTTTTACCTTCATTTTTCATATTAACAGTAATTTTATCTCCATAATCAATTAATAATACCTCTATAAATACATTTTCATCGTTTGAATCGAAAATCATGTTAATAAGATTATTTAATGTTTCAGATGATGAAGAATCAACGTTCAAACTTTCTAAATGATTAAACATTTCAGTTTTTTCATTGTCATCTTTACTTTTTAAGGTGTAATTTCTAGTTTTTTCAATCAATCCCTTTCTAATGAAAAATAGGCCAGAATATTCACTTTCCTTTCTTTCAACAATCTTAACATAACATGCAACAACTGCTATTGACAAAATATATCCTAATGCAAAGGATATCCAGACAGAGTCGATGCCCATAAATGGATATAAGATGAATGTAAACAGTAATGGTCCGAGTAATGTTGAGATGACTGAAATTATTCCGGATTCAACCGTTCTTTCTATTCCTTCATAATAAAATATCAGCATTGTTGAAAATGCCATAGGTATAAATGCCAATGAGTATGCTCTAATGGCATTTTCCACAATTGAATCATTAGGCATATGGTGAAGCTTAAAGAATATTAATAATCCGTCAGGATAGATTAATAAGATTGCAGTAAAAATTATTGAACAAAGCAATGTTATCATAACTGATCTTCGTATAATATGGTTTAAATTATAGAAATCATTTTGTGAGTAATAGATAGGCACTATAGATGATAATGTCTCTGCAAATCCTATTACTAAAATACTTATTATCAGTAATCCATTGACACATACGTTGTATATATCCAAACCTATCTCTCCTAAAGCAGCACCAATAATCAAATTCATAATATAAACTAATATCACGTCAAAAATTCCCATACTTGCTCCTGGGAGACCTATCCTAATTATTTCTGCAGTTGATTTTGCCCATGTTTTGATTTTTAATTGGGATAATGTAAATTTGAATGTTCTTTTTGGATCGAACAAATATTTTAGGGTACAAATAGCTCCGATTACATATCCTATCAATGTTGCAAGTGATGCTCCATCAATGCCCATATGAAAAACACCGAGGAATAAATAATCTAAAAATATATTGACGATGTTTGCAATAATGATTACTGCTGAGGAAAAATTTGGCTGTCCATCAACTCGGATAAATTGAGAAAACACTCCCATTATGGTCACAATTGGGAAACTAATAAACAGATATTTTGCATAAGTTTTTATATAAGGTATTGAATCAGCTGATGGAGGATGCAACATTGCAATTAAAGCATCTTCAAATAATACACACACCAAAATAATTATAATTGAAACTAGTATTGTCGTGAGCATTGATGTTGTGAAATAGTGATTGCTTCCATCTTCGTCAAATTCTGATTTTTTATTTAAGCATAAAATTTGACCGCCTAATCCAAATAACCATTCAAATATTGAAATTAATAATACTAATGGTTCCAAAACCTGTAACGCTGCTTGTCCATTGTGTCCAATGTAATTTGCCACAAAACTTGAATCAACAATTGAAGTTATATTTAAAGCCATTGCTATAAGTATTGTAGGCAATAACAGCTCTCTGAACTTGTGTGTTATTATCTCATTATTCATTTTATCATCTGTTTAAGCCAAATTTTCATTCGAAATAGTTAAATTTATTTAAATAATCTATTAACCGTTTAAGATAGTCTTTATCTGGCTTAGGCCAATTAAATCCTAATAAACGAAGAATTTCGGTAGTTTGTTCTATTTCTACAAGGGATTCAAAGGAATCTTCTTCCTCATAATCCTCAACAGATATTTCTGCAGTAATTAGGCCTTGAATATTGTCGTTCATGTTTTTATCGTATATCTCTTTAAATTCTTCATTGTCGACTTCTTGGATGTTATAACCATAATCGTTCAATGCATCAATTATATCTCCGTTAGTTATATAATGATTATTCATGGAATGGAATATCCTACATTTTTCTGGTGTTTTTGATAATTCAAGTACAGATTTTGCAACATAATCTATTTGACTCATATCTGTCTCTTCTTTAGACAT
>NZ_JBGULU010000150.1:0-14612 GCF_045116495.1 Methanobrevibacter sp.
ATTTATTTCATAGCCCTAAGACGGACTTCAGGTTCTAATGCAAGTGGTTCTGCAGCAACAATAGCAGTACCTTTTGCAACAACAGTCATCGGATCGTCTGAAATTTCAATAGGAATTCCAATTTCATCAAAAATTCTTTCTTTAATACCGCGGAGTCTTGAACTTCCACCAACAGCCACAGCATTATTGTAAACACCCATCATTAATTCAGGGGATAATCTTTCTAATATGACATTTAGACCACCGGCAATTTGTTGCATATATGGTTCAACAGCATCAGCAACCAACATAGAATCAATGACAACCTTTTTAGGCCTATTTGTTTCTAAAGATTTACCAATAACTTCAACACTCAAGTTTTCAATTTGTTCACTGCAATGAACCATACCCACTTCTATTTTTGCAGATTCTGCATCATGAATACCAATAGCTACATTATATTTTTCAGCAACGAGTTCAACGATTTTATTATCAATGTCGTCTCCACCACATCTAACAGTTTCAATATCATTAATACCTCCAAGAGAGATAATTACAATATCTGTTGATCCGGCACCAATATCTACAACCATAGTACCATTTGGTTCTGCAATAGGCAATCCTGCTCCAATAGCAGCAGCCAAACCTTCACTAATAACCAATATATTTTGAGCACCGGCTTTTCTACCAATTTCTTCAGCCGCATTTTTTTCTACTTCAGAGGCATCCCCAGGAATACCAATAACAATTCTTCCTACACTTTCACCCTCATTAATACCAATTTGCATTGCTTTAATGAGTAATGCTTGTGCTTGTACAACATTTTCAATTACACCTTTTTTCAAAGGCCTTACAGCAAGGATATCTGATGGAGTTCTTCCAAGCATTCTTTTAGCTTCTTCACCTACAGCTAAAACTTCAGACGGATCGTCTTTTTTAACTGCAACTACTGATGGGATTTGATATAAGTCAAATTTATCACCAGATGGCTTTGCTATTACTGTGTTTAAAGTTCCTAAATCGATTCCTAAACTGTTACTAATGACTCTGACATTGTCAACTTGTGGTTCTTCCTCATCTTTTCCAAAAATATTCATGGTTATTCCTCCGTTACAATATCTTTAAAATCTATAACGAATATCCTATTAGATGTAGCTATGCTCTGAAATTTCCCAACATGCTCGTCCTTTTCAACAGAAACTACTAAAGCTGTTAAAACAACTTCATTAGCATTATAGAAAGGTTTCAAAGCATTTTTGATGAAATTTGGTAATCTAACTTCATTATTTATATCAACATCAATGAATCCAGTAGTTTGAGATTCCTGAAGAATCTTAAATGGTATTTTTGATTTTTCAAATGTGGATGCAGCATATTTCATCACATCATCAGGTGCAACAAGCACCATCAAATTTGATTCGTCAGATAAATATTTACGAGGTATATGAACATAAGCTCCACCAAGATTTTTTGTCTGTCTTTTAAAATCATTGATTATTATGGAATTGCCATAAATCATGATGAAATCAAACTTCTTATCCAATTTACCATCTTTCAATACTACATGTTCCCTGAACAATATTTTGACATTGGCCGTAGACAATATGGCTTTATAAGCCATTTCATCAACCAAATCAACATTACCTGCAATGACACACCAGCTTTTATCTATTTTATAGTTACTGTCTGATGTGACCTTTGCAGCTTGCCTAAGAACACGTATATTATCTACAATCATTTAACTACTCGCAACATCAATATTCAATCTATGACTAAAAATAAATAACCGGAATATATAAAAAATTTCCAATAAAATTGATATTTATTTAAAGTCCAACAATTAATATTTATTACCAATATTATTATATATATTTTATCGTTTAAGGTCAATTTTTGAAAATTAATTAATAAACATCAATTTTTTTAACTAAACTAAATGATTACTCGAAATTATTGAAAAAAATAAGCATATAACAATTAAATTAAAGAAATATAAAAATAATATTAAACTGAAATAAAAATAACACTTATAAGTAATTAATAACAAATATTAATAAATATAAGACGAAATCCAAGAAAAAGTTAATAACATATGAGCTAAAAAGTATTACTGGAGTTAAACATGAGAATTGAAGATACAAACATTAAAAAATTCATAGCGACATCTGATGTAATATCATTATTAAACATGAGCTGCGGATTTTTATCTGTAATCTGTTCCCTGAACAGCAAGTTTGAGTTAGCGGCTTTGCTTATGATATTTGCAATTATGTTTGACTCAGTAGATGGTTGGGTAGCAAGAAAAACCAATAGACAGGACACATTAGGATTTGGAAAAAACATCGATTCCCTATCCGATGCAATTTCATTTGGTTTGGCGCCAGCAATATTTGTATACGCCACCATTAACACCACAACAACTGCCATAGAACCAATCGTAATACTAGTTAGTTTACTTATCGTCATTTGTGGAGTTTTGAGATTAACAAGATATAATGTGATTGCTGATTTAATTAAAACCAAAGATTTTATTGGATTTCCAATACCTGGAATAGCATTTATATTAGCTACATATTATCTAAGCGGATTATACAACATCTATATCGCTCTAATATTAAGTATTATAGTCTCATTAATTATGGTAAGTACAATAATATATCCAAAATTCGATAATGTCCCAATATTAGCCATATCAGTAATATTGATATTTTTATTAATTTTACCGTTCAAAATAGTCCTACTATCTGTTAACATACCGGCATTATTATTGTTATTATTCTGCTTATACTACCTTATAATTAATTTAATTAAACACTACACACACCACACCAATTAAATTAATTCCATCTACTTTTAATTGAACATTAGGAGTAGAAACATGACCAAAGAACCACGAGATCCGTTGTTCCCTAAAGGTTTTGGGGAAACAAAAAACATCAAAGAGCAATTTAAGGAAGAAACACTACCAAAACCGGCGAAAAAAGATGAATTAAGTATTTTAAAAAGATTAAATCATAAAATTGGAGTTTATTTAAGCCCTAAGACAATAAACATGACCGAGGATGAACAAAAAAAGAAGATTGGGATAATAATAACAGCTTTAATCTTATTTACATTAATTATTTCATCATACTACTTTTTAGTATACCAACCCCAGCAAGCGGAATTGTCTCTTGTGAGAACTGAAAAACTAAATGAACTTCACGATTTGTATTCCGGCCCACTGGTAACATCACCCAATGAATTATTATTAGAAAATAAAATTAATAATGCAAGAAGTGTCGGAGAACTGGAAAGCATCAACCTAATGGCTCCTGCCACCAAAGATTGGAAGTCATTTCATAAAAAATCGATTCAAACCAATCAGGATAAATTTAACAGAACAATGGCTGTCTATTCCAATGAAAGCAAAAACGTGTTAATGAATAGCCAGGAAGCAATGCAAATCGTCAGCGAAAATGATGCAACCATTCTATCAAAAATAAAATTCGAAAAACCGAATACAGTTTCAGTCCCTGTGCTAATTTCAAGATTACAGGCGGGAGCAGGACTGATAAATGTTGGAAGCGTAGTTGACATCTATTTAAACTCAAATTATACTGATGACGGCACTGTTGATAACAATACCAGTCCCGACGTGAGCGGATGTACAGTACTGTCAATAATGAGATATGAGGAGAATGGTGAAATTGACTCCGAATACTCAAAATCAACAGTCCATGTCAAAGGAAATAACACCAATCCTAAAGAAAATACGAAAGCATTTTCATCAGACGTGCTGGAACTTCTTAAAGGATCAATCATAAAAGGATACAATGAAAAAGAAACGATAAAATTGCTTAAGAATTATGGAGTTAAGCTGTCCAATTACGAACGGCAAATCAATTTAGGTGACTTGGATGCCCAATACATGCTTTTAATTGAAGCTCCTCAAGATAAGGTGAATTTTATTATCAATAACATGGAAGACATTGTACTGACAATTCCAACATCCCATGCACCAACATGGATGGTTAATGAAATTAGTAAAACATACGACAATTAAAAAAATTATTATATGGAATAATACAAAAATGGTAGTATGAACAAACCAACTATTACAACAATAATTGTTATTATATGTTTACTTATAGTGGGATTATATGCAATGGGAGAGGTAAATTATTTCTCCACTAAGGTTGCTGTAGAAAGAAATATCGAATCTCCGACTATTCTAATACCTTCAATCGGAGTTAATGAAAAAATCAACAATGAAACCTTGGATTTAGGAGTATTGCATGAACCTAGTTCATATAAACCTACGGAAGGAGACGTGTTATTATTTGGACATAGGACCCTTCAGGGTTCACCATTTTTAAGGCTCAATGAGTTGTCAAAAGGAGATAAATTGATACTGGAATGGCCAGGAATTGGAGAAGTAACATATACTGTTGTAAATCAAACAGTCGTTCCTGCAACATATCAGCTCAATGCAAACGAAGGTGGAAATTCAGTATATCTAATCACCTGTGATCCAATCGGATCTACTGAAAATAGATTGATTATTCAAGGAGAATTAAGTGCTAACGATCCAATAAATAATGAAATCCTTAAAGATAATCCTCAAGAATCTAATGCTTGGATAATTAGCGGAGTATTTTTATTATTAGGATTAGGCCTTAGTTTTTTCTATCCAAAAGACCAAAGAATTTATATTCTTGCAACAGTATTAATCATATCTGCAATACTGTTCTACTGTTGCATAAATCCTATGCCTTCTGAAATCATATATGACAAGATAAACTTTTTAAATGGAGGACTATGATGGATGTTGATAAAAAATACTTTTCAAATATAACTACAAGAGAAAGAGCTATATTTGAAGGAGCTATAAGTATGGGGGCATTATTCCACCAATTTGTTGGAACCCCTGTAAATAAAAATACAAAAAATAGCTTGGAAACATGTATGGAAGAATCTTTAAGGTTGCAACCTGCAATCGAAGATGTTAAAGTCAATATCAGATTTGACAAACTTGAAGAGTCAATGACCGAATTTGAATACACTTCCCTTACTGGCGACATGTTAGACGTTAAAATATACACAAAAGTAGAAAATGTCCTTGCAACAATAAGAATTGAGTTTATTGAAGAACTTAATTATCCGTTAATGTATGTTGAAAACATTGAAGAAGATTAAAAGCTAATATATTTCTTTTAAATCTTCTAATAATTTTTTTAAATGCTCTTTTTTAATATGATTCATTAAAACTACTCTAATTGCCCTAGGACACTTAGCTACAGAAACTTTCCAATCCAAATCTTCTAATTTTTCAGCTAAAACATCCGTATCCATATTAGGATGGTTAAAAGCAACAATATTCAATTCAGGTTCGCAAATAACCTCATAACCTATTTCTTTAAGTCCCTCATTGAAAAATTGAGTATTTTCCATTAACTGAGCTGCAAGTTTGCAGTAACCTTGTCTGCCAAAGTATTTCATGATTGCATAAGTAGCTGCTGAGGAAGCCCCTAAACGAGTCCCAACAATTGTTGATTGGGTTTTAACAGTAAGATATGGTGAATCGACAGCCATGACTTCAAGGTATTCTTCTTTTCTAAAAATAATTCCTCCCGCAGGAATTGGAGCAAGCCCCATTTTATGAGGATCAACAGTTATTGAACAGACCCCCGGCAGTGAAAAATCAAAAACCGGCAAATCATACCCCAGTTCCTTTAGAAATGGAATTGAAAATCCACCAAATGCTGCATCAACATGGAAATAAATATTATTTTCATGAGCAATTTTGGAAATTTCTTCTATCGGGTCAATTAATCCCAGCTCAGTTGTGCCCGCAATGGCCACAATAGCTACAGTCTTATCGGAAATAACATTTTTTAAAGAATCAACATCGATTTTATAGTTTTCATCCAATGCGGCTTCAACTATTTTTAAGTTTAGCATATCAGCTGCTTTTTTAAAAGAAAAATGTGCAGATTCCGGAATAATTATTTCTCCATCTACAATGCCCTTGTATTTTCTTGCATGATTTCTAGCAGCACGAATAGCCATAATATTGGCTTCAGTACCTCCAGTTACAATATTACCATATGCCTCATCCAAAGATAATAACTCACCAATAGATTTAACTACTTCATTTTCAATGAATTTTGTTCCTTTAAAAAGACCCGGATCGCCCAAATTTGTATCAAGAAATTTACAGTAAACTTCTTTTGCAAATGGGTGAGCTTCAGTACACATTGATCCTAAAATTCGGCCGTCAGCATAATCATAATCCAATTCATGAATTTCGGCCAATTCCTTTAAAATATCTTCCTTATCTATTGGTTTATCTTGCATAAAATACCCTAACTAAATAATAATTAAAATAAAAATAAAATAAAAAAAAAAGAAATAAAAATATTATTCTAGACGTTTACGAGCAGCGTCGAGAATAATTTTTTGTTCAGCACGTGCAACAGTCTTTCTCACATCAGCAATAGCGTCAGTATTTGAAGATACACTAGTAATTCCAAATTCGACGAGTTTTTCAACAATGTGAGGTACACTACCTGCTTGACCGCAAATACTACATTTGACACCTGCTTCAGCACATTTTCTAATTGTTCTTTCAATTAATTTCATTACTGCAGGGTGTTCTTCAGAGTAGTGTTTTGCTACAAACTCATTGTTTCTGTCAACAGCAAGAGTGTATTGAGTCAAATCGTTAGTTCCTAAACTTACGAAGTCAATTCCAACTTTAATATACTCATCAATCATGATTGCTGCTGCTGGAATTTCAACCATCATACCAAATTCAACATCTTTGTGAGGTTCGAAACCGACTTCGGAACAAAGTGCCTTAGCCTGTTTAAGTTCTTCAGGGCTTTGGGATAATGGTATCATAATACCAATGTTTGTGTATCCTTTTTCATGTAACTTTTTAATAGCTTTGAATTCGCATTTAAGGATTTCAGGCTGGTCTAGCTCTCTTCTGATACCTCTCCAACCGAGCATTGGATTATGTTCTCTAGGTTCGTTTTCTCCACCTTCTAATGTAATGAATTCATCGGTTGGTGCATCTAAAGTTCTGTACCATACAGGTCTTGGATAGAATGCATCAGCTACAATCATAACATTATCTGCGATTGTGTCGATTAATTCATCTTCATTTCCATCAGCAATGAATTTACCTGGGTGGATACCAGATGTTAACATTAAATGTTCAGTTCTTAAAAGTCCGACACCATCAGCACCAGTAGCTGCTGCTTTTTCTGCTGCTTCAGGCATACTTACATTAGCTTTTACTTCAGTTACAGTAATGATTGGTGCGGCTGCTGCTCCAACTACAGGAGCTGCCTCTTCGGATTTAGTTTCAGAAATTCCTTCAAATACTAAACCTTTTTTACCATCCAAAGTAACGCCAACATTTTCTTTTAATGTTGTGGTAGCATTTCCAGTTCCTACAACACATGGAATTCCAAGTTCACGGGAAATAATGGATGCATGACAGGTTACACCACCTTCATCAGTGACAATACCGCTTGCTCTTCTCATAGCAGGAACCATATCCGGAGTAGTCATGGTTGTAACCATAATGTCTCCTTCCAAGATTTTATCTAACTCATCAATGTCTAAAACAATTTTGACTTTACCGGATGCCATACCCGGACTTGCTCCAAGACCTCTTACAAGAACATCGCCCACATCAGCAGACTCATCATCTTTTTGCTCTTCAACATCACCTAAAGTAGTGATTGGTCTTGCTTGTAACAGGAATAACATGCCGTTTTCAAAAGCCCATTCAGTATCCATTGGTTCACCATAATGAGATTGGACTCTTTTACCCATTTCGGTTAATTCAATGAGTTCTGCATCAGATAAAACCCTTTCATTTCTTTTGTCTTCAGGAACATCCACTTTGATACTGGTTCCATTTTCATCATTAGTGTACATTACTTTTTTGTCACTAATTGTTACATTGATAATTTCATTATTTTTCTTATCAACTTGATAGTTATCAGGAGTTACATCACCAGATACAACAGCTTCTCCAAGACCCCAAGATCCTTCAATTAAAGCAATTTCTTCACCTGTTGATGGGTTTACAGTAAACATTACACCAGCTTTATCAGCATTAGCCATTTTTTGAACTACAACAGCAATATATACTTTTGAATGTTCAAAATCATTTTCTTCCCTGTAGAAAATAGCCCTAGCTTCAAATAATGATGCCCAACATTTCCTGATATATTCAATTACTTCATCATTCCCAGAAACATGTAAAAAAGTATCTTGCTGACCGGCAAAAGAAGCTTCAGGCAAGTCTTCTGCAGTAGCTGAAGATCTAATAGCAACATCAGTATCATCTTCTCCAACTCTTTGACATAACTGATTATAAGCCTCAGTAATGAATAAAATCATGTCTTCAGGGATTGGAGCACTATTAATAATAGATTTAATTTCTTCAGAAGCAGCTTGAAGAGCTTTGGTATCGTTAATGTCAATTTTATCAAGAATTTCCATTACTTTATCGTTGATTCCAGCATCTTCCATGAACTTTTGATAAGTTTCTGCAGTTACTACAAAACCTGGTGGTACTGGAATGCCTGCTTGGGTTAATTCACCCAAATTAGCGCCTTTACCACCTGCAATTCCGATATCAGATTTATTTAAATCCTCAAATTTTACAACATACATAAAATATAACCTCTTGGCATAAAAATATATTCAATTGACAATAGTCAAACAAAAAACATTACCAATAATATATTTAATAATATTAATTTCAAACTTTAAATATTTAATTATAAAAATCGAAAAAATGCTAAAAATAAAAATTAAAATAAAAAAAAGAGTAAAAAAGACTTAATTAAAAATTTATTTAACTAAATCTGCGCCTTTGTCAACAACTATTTTGCATGGAACTGGTAATTTCATACCTGCTCTTTTTAATGCAACTTTAGCTTGTTCAAAGTTCTTTTCGTTACAATCAATAGTGATGATTCTTTGATCTTTTTTAACAATAGCTTCAACACTGATTGGTTTACCGAAAGCGTTTCTCATACCACTTTGTACCCTATCCGCACCTGCACCGGTTGCCATTGGGTTTTCTCTTACGATTTGGTGAGGATATACTCTTAATTTTAAGTGGTATCCCATTCTACCAGCTGCTCTTTGCATTAATCTGTTAGAAGCAATCCTTGCAGCTTCTAAAGAGTTGTGTCTAATTTGAGCAGGTTTTTTAACAGCTAAACTTAATGAAACAGGGAATTCATCTCTTAAATTACCCATATCATATTGTACAATTCTTGAGTTTGGGGTTTTTCTAATGTAATCTCTTCTTGTATAAGCACGAACCATTATTATTCCTCCGAAATAAAAATAACATGAATAAACATGTTTAATTGAAAAATAGCTATATAATATTGGATTCCATAATAGCTATATAAAAAATCATATATCGTAATATATAGAATACTTAAATATATTAATTAAGTCATTAATAAAGGTTACCATATTTTCAAATATTAGGATAGATAATATTAATTTAGAAAACAAAAATATGTTTATCATAATCAATAAAAAAACGTGAAAAAATGAAAATAAATGGATCATTAACATTAAAATATAAAACTGATGAATCTGCTTCATTAATATTTAATTCATTGGAAGTTGATAATGAAAATTATGTTAAAGGACATCTAAACAATGAAACTATCAATTATGAGATAAATAGTGAAAGTTTAGGCAGTTTCCTTGCAACAATCGATGATTTAATTGCATCAGAGATTGTTAGTGAAAAGATTATCAACAAAACAAGTGATTTATAAAAAGTTTTATATAAATAAAAAAAATAAATATATACATTTAATAAAATTTATTCGTTAGAGAGTGTAATTTATGCAATGTCATTATCATCCTGAAAGAGAAGGCACAGATGTTTGTGCAATATGCGGAAAATCAATATGTAAAGAATGTGGTTTAGAAATTGCGGGCAAAATTTACTGTAAAGAATGTTTAGAAAAAATTGTAGGCCTTAGCTTAGATAATTCAACTCCTGAAAAAATCGAAGAAGAACCAGTCGCTGTTGAACAACCAGTAGAAGAACCTGTTGCCGCTGGACAACCAATAGAAGAAAACATCTACCAGCCACAGGCAGAATACGAAATACCTTATGCTCAAGAGGAACCTGTTCAAGAACATAAAGTTATTAGCGATGATTCTCCATATAACATAAAAGACACCATTGAATACAGCGGAGGATTAGAATCTTCTTATTTGGATAAAGGAGAAAGCATTTATCAAGAACAACCACAAGAAATTACACCTAACGAAACTGAAACCATTCCTCAAGAAATTTTGCAACAACCAGTTGCTGAAGAGCCTGAATATATTTATCCTGATCATGAATATGAACCACCAAAAACAAGTGCAAGACAAGATCTCGAAGATAAATATGAAAAATATTTAGATGATTTGTATTTTGAAGAAAATGAAGTTCCTTTAGGTGAACAATTAGCAAAAGACGAAGAGAAATATGGTTCATTAACTAAAAAAGAATATGTGCCTAAACCTAAAGAAACCCCTGAAGTGGAAGTTCCTAAAAAACCAACTTCAAGACCTGAAACTCCTGAAGAAATGGAAGCAAGAATCAGGGCTGAAATCGCTAATGAACAAGGCAGTCTTAAAGACAGAGCTGAAGGCGGAATCCATAATTTAAATTACCAAGAAGAAAAAGAGTCAATGGGCGTTGTTGATATCCTATTAACAATAATATTGATTCTTGTGATTTTACTTGTAATCTACTACATTGTATACTTGTTCCTATTACAAGCAAGTTACCCAACATTTATGGATGCATTATATGGGCTTAAAAACCCACAAAATGTAATCAACGCTATTCTATCTAAATAATGAAATATTTTCATTATTTACCTTTTTTTTAAATTTTTCCAAACAATCATCATTTTTATATCCTAAAACTCTAATTACAGAAGGATATCTGTCGATATAATTAGAAATTACTTTTTTAGGAATAGGATTTTCTAAAATGCTTAATACCCTTTGTCGAAAATGAGATGAAAATCCCTGAAGAATTGCATTTTGTAGCTCGTCAATATTATCAAACGGCCGGTTATCTACAATATTCCGGGCTAACTTATCATTGAATAAGTTAAGAGCAGACAAATCTTCAAAACTATAGTTATTTGCAGTATCTAAAATCTTTTCAATGTCCCTAATTCCATAAATTATTGCATCGTTTTTTATTTCGCGCTTTAACACTTCAATTGTTTTTGGAGGCATCATGTCAACTACATCATCAAAATTATCATTCAATATGCTTTCACGGATAAGAGTACCGCTCACTCCTTCAATACGCTCCACAAAAATAAACTTGTCATTATAATCGAAACCTATTTTACTTAAGGAGTTTGAAAATGAGGTTATTACATAATTGTCTTCCTCAAGTTTTCCCCGTAAAATTATTTCATTAGTTGTTTTATCAACAATCTTATATGGTTTTGGAGCAATGTGATGCCCCATATTAATTCTTTTTAAAATCTCATCAATTCCCTCAACAGGTTTGTATCCCCTTGGAATAAAATCAGTGTTTAAGGCTTTAAACATTTTGCAAAGACACAGTGAATATTGGCCAGAACCCATAATTCCCATAGGTGGTCCTTCAACTACAATATCTGCACCAACAGAAATTGCAATTTCTGCCCTAATTTGTCTTGGTAATATATATGGTATACCTCTACCGCTTCGCTCAAATAAGCCCGGCACAATAGCTACAAATAATGACTTAGGAAACATGTGTTTTGCAGTTTTCATGCAATGAAAATGACCGTTATGTAAAGGATTATACTCAGTGAAATCAGCTATCAAATTAATATCTGGAACAGTGTCTGAAAATTTATAATCTTCATTCAAATCATTGAAAAATAATTCCATGTCATGCATGAGAATGTTTGAAACTTGAGACATAAAAATAAATATAACTCTTAAATTAAAAAAAATTTATGTTTTAAAAATATAAAATAATAAATAATGAATTAATTGAATGGGGATAAACAATGGATTTAGTTTTAAAAAATTGCAAACTTGTAGATGAAACTGGAGAATTCAACATTAAAATTGAAGATGGAAAAATAGCAAATATTTCAAAAACACCTCTAGAGGGCGATGAAATAATTGATATAAAAAACAATTACGTTTTACCCGGTTTTATAGACCCCCACATCCATTTCAGGGACCCTGGACTAACACAAAAAGAAGATTTTAAAACAGGAAGCATGGCAGCTGCAAATGGAGGCTTCACAACAGTTATTGACATGCCAAATACTCTTCCAAAAACAAACACCTGCAAAGCACTTAAAGAAAAAATAAAAATCGCAGAAGACAAATCCGTTGTTAATTTTGAACTTCAGGCAGGGCACAATACCCTTGAAGAAATGGAAAAGATGGTTGAACTAAATCCGATTGCATTTAAAATATTCATGGATTTGGAAACCGACGAAAGTTTGGAGGAAATATTTTCCAATCTGGGGGAACTGAAAAATACTTCAAATTATAAGGGTCTTGTTGCAGTTCATTGTGAGAAAAAATCAATTGTCGAATCAGAAACTAATAAATTAAAACAGAAAGATGAAAATGCCCCAATCGACTATAGTTATGCAAGACCTGCAAGATCAGAAGACGAATCTGTAAAACAGGCCATTGAACTAGCTGACAAAAATAATTTAAGACTTCATATATGCCATTTGAGTTCCCGCAAATCATTAGAGTTGGCAAAAAATGCAAGTAAAACACAACCTGTAAGCTGGGAATTTACACCTCATCATCTATTAATGGACAATTCCGCTTACGATATATATGGAACATTTATAAAAACTAACCCTCCTTTAAGAGAAAAACAGGACAGCATTAACATTAACGATTTGGATTCCACATCAATAATTGGAACAGACCATGCACCACATACCTTAGAAGACAAATCAAAAGGAGTTTGGAATTCATCACCTGGAATTCCTAATTTAGAAACAGTGGTTCCATTGCTTTTAACAGAAGTTAATAAAGGAAACATTGATTTTGGAATAATTCCTAAAATATTTGCTGAAAATGCTGCAAAAACCTATGGATTAACCAATAAAGGCCAAATAGCTATTGGAAAAGATGCTGATTTTACAGTTATTGATTTGAAAAGACAGGGCAAATTCAATATTGAAGAATTTAAAACAAAAGCAGAATACTCACCATTTGACGGTTGGAATTACACAGGAATGCCTGTAATGACAATAGTCAATGGAAAAACAGTAATGAATAAAATATAACTAATTTTTTAAAAAAAGAAAAAAATAAAGGTGTGTTAACACACCTATTTATAACATAATGCGTCTTCTGGACATGCTTCAAGACATTGACCACATAAAGTACAGAATCCTGCAATTGGTAATTTAGGATTATCTGTTTTGTGGATCATGTCATAAGGACATGCTTCGATACAGTCACCACATTGATCACATTTAGATGGGTTGAATGAAATCCTGTCTCTAATAACAGGAGTGCCATCAATAGTTATTTCATATTGATCCACTTTCAATGCATCGTTGGAACACATTGAAGCACAAGCACCACATCTAATACAACTTGTGAAAGATGGTTCTAAATCAGTTTCTTCTAAAGCTGGGCATAACATACCAGTTTTGGTAACTACACGAATAGCTTCAGTAGGACATTTGTTAGCACATGCACCGATGAAGTCACATTTTTCTACATCTCTTCCAATACCTTCTGCGTCTACAGGTGCACCTTCACCCCATTCTACTTCAATGTCTAAAGCATCAACAGGACAAAGTTTTACACATAAACCACATGCAGCACAGACACTAGGAATAGCAACGGTTAAGCTAGCACTGTTAGCAGCAATAAAGTCTCCAGGACATGCTTCTACACAAGTGTTACAACCGATACATTTTGCTGAGTCAAAAGTGAATGAAGTAATTTCTTTTTCACGTTTAACAGGTACTTTTTCAGCAATGAATATTGCATTCCAAGGACAGGTTTGAGAACATAAACCACATCTGATACAGTCATCATTGACAGTAACAGGACTTCCAACTTCTTCAAGAGTGATTGCATTTACAGGACAAGGATCTACACAAGTTCCACATCCAACACAATCTTTGATGTAAACAGGACCTTTACCTTTAAGATCTAACTCACATTCAGCAGGTTCTTTAACACCAGGAATTCCAATTACATCAACAGGACAAATGTCAACACATTTTTGACACATTACACAGAATCCTTCAACTTCTTTTAATTTAGCACCAGTGACTTTAATAGTTTCTTGTGGGCAAACTTCTTCACATTTACCACAGGAGTCGCATAAAATTGAGTTGAAAACTAATCTTTTTTGAGTAATACCTTCAGCGATTTCGAAATCTTCAACTTTTAATGCGCCTTGTGGACAAACGTCTGCACATTTAGGTTCTTCACCACAAGTGTCACAGTGAATAATAGAGCTAGGTGTTACTTCAATAGCTGATGTAGGACAAGTTCCTTCACAAGCACCACATTTTATACAGCCATCTTCATTAAATACTATCATTTATAAAAACCCCCTTAAATTTAGAATTTTTTAATGA
>NZ_JBGULU010000151.1:0-10163 GCF_045116495.1 Methanobrevibacter sp.
TGGAGAGGGCAGAGTGAAAAAGACAAAAATCATATGCAGTATTGGTCCGGCAAGTGACTGTGTTGAAGTCATGAGTGAAATGGTCAAAAAAGGCATGGATTGTGCAAGAATTAATTTTAGCCATGCCACACAACAAGACATTTTAAAAACAATCGAGGTTGTTCGGGAAGTCAGAAAAGAATGCAATGTTCCTATAGCTATCATGTATGATACTAAGGGTCCCGAGTTTAGAACTCTAAAATTTGAAGATGGAGGAGTTTCTCTTAAAAAAGGAGACACTATTAAGATGAGTAAAAGTTGCATTCTTGGAAATGAAGGGGAATTCGGAGTTAATCACAGCGATGCAATCGACCTTATCAATATAGGCAATAAAGTGCTTATAGACAATGCTTTGCACGAATTTGCAGTCATTGACAAGAAAAGTGACTATATTGTATTGGAAGCTCTCGATGATGGAAAAATCCAGGACAACAAAACAATCAACGTTCCGGGAGTCCATTTGAATTTGAATTTCATGAGTGACATTGACAGAAGGGACATTACCTTTGCCGCACAGCATTCCTGTGATTATTTGGCATTGTCCTTTGTAACTGCACGTGAGGATGTAATTGCTGCCCGTAAGTTAATTGAAGATGCCGGGGGAGATGCTCTTATCATTTCAAAAATTGAAACCGGCAGAGGCATTGAAAATATCGACGATATAATCGATGAATCCGATGGAATTATGGTGGCCAGGGGAGACCTTGGAGTGGAAGTTCCTCTGGAGAAGCTGCCATCGCTTCAGAAAAGCATAATCAGAAAATGCCGTGAAAAGGGCAAGTTTACAATTGTCGCCACTGAAATGCTGGCTTCCATGTATGATAGTCCCAGACCTACAAGGGCAGAAGTCTCCGATGTGGCCAATGCAATACTGGACGGGACAGATTGTGTGATGCTTTCCGGTGAAACCACTATAGGCAAGTATCCTGTACAGTCAGTTGAAATAATGGGCAGAATATGCAAATATGTGGAATCAACCATTGATTATACAAAGCATATCGCATACAAGGGACCAATCGGCATCAGCGATACAATCGCCCAAATGGTTGTTGGCGCCGATGAATACGCAGACATTAAACTGATAGTTACACCTACGATGAGCGGATTTACTGCCCGTAAAATCAGTAATTTGAGGCCAAACTCTATGATTTTAGCCTGCTGTCCTTCCAATCACATTGCAGAGAGGGTTGTTTTGAACTTCGGTGTTAAAGCTATTGTATGCGATATATATGAAAGCACTGATGATATGGTTGAAAGTGCAAGAAAAATGGCCAAAAAGGAATTTAATTTAAATGATGGGGATTTGATAGTTGTCACTGGCGGATTCCCTCTGGCCGAGGCAAGAAAGACTAATTATTTAAGGATTTTGGCAATATAGATAAAGTCGACTTTGGATTTTCAATAGCTCTAAAATGAGTAAGGAAGATTGAAATTAGTGGTATTTCTGCATGTCATGAAAAAAAGAAAAAATGGAAATAGGTTTGCTATTTCCTTATTTGATTATTATTTTCACTGATTTTGATGATGATTTGTAGGTTTTATCTCCTGCAAATTTAACTTTAGCTGTGTATTTGCCTTTTTTAGTTAATTTAATTGTGAATTTGGCAATACCTTTTGCATTTGTTTTTGCAGAATATTTTTTGCCGTTTACAGTCAAGGTCAATTTTTTACCTTTCTTGAGGTATGTTTTTCCATTTGCCTGATTTTTTACTGTTTTTAAAGTCACAGAAATTTTTTTACTGGATTTCATTTTAAATGTTTTGCCTGATGCTGAAATGCTTGTTTTCTTTTTATTGACTGTTAATTTGGATATTGTCAGAGCACTTGCAGAGTATTTTTCATCACCTTCAAATGAAAAGGCACAGGTATATACATTATTTGACTCCAGACTTATCTGCAGTTTACCGTATCCATTATTATCAGTTTCAACGGAATAAATTTTCCCATTTAATGCAGCATGAACAGTTTTATTTGACAGAGGATTGTTGTTTTCATCAGTTAATCTGAAAGTTAATTCTCCACCCTTTTCACCTGCGCTGACATCACATGCAATAAATGTTGCTTTTGAATCGACATTGATTTTGGCACTGAGTTTACTTGCTGCAAAATCCTGCTTTGTAACTTGACTGTATTTCTCATCTCCGCTGTATGTAACTTCAATGATGTGCATTCCTGCAGTTAAATTGTTTAATGCAATGCTTGTTTTGCTTTTAGCGGCAATATTTCCAATTTCATTTCCATCAAGCATTATGATGATTCTTCCTCCTGCATCATCAGGCAATTCAACATTAACATTGGCCAAACTGATGCTGACATTCATATTTGGATTGATTTTATCCTTTACGATAATTATTGAAGTTGTATTTTCTGCTTTGCTGCCTCCGATATATCTGACAAAAACGTCATATATTCCAACATCTAAATTTGGAATGGATACGTTTGCAAGACCCTCTGCAAGCTGTACATAATACTTTTCATTTCCGATATCAATCAGACAAATGCCGTTTTCCTTTTTGTTTAAGTTTATGGAAATGACTGCAGTATCACCTTTAAATATTTCATCGCCGCTTACTGAAAGTCCGGATGAGGAATTTGATTTTATCAAGGATAAGTTAAATACGATGTTGTCTACAAGGACATTAACTGACGGGTCATCGGTATTGTTCAAATTGAGAGTTGTTTTAAACAGGCCGTTTGTTAACTCACCTGTTTCATCGGCTAGAGCTCCGCAGGCGGTGTTTAGATGAATTGTTTTTATAGGAATTAAATCGATGTTGTCCTGATCTTCACTACCGTTCCAGTTCAGTTTAATGGTTATAGGGATTGTGCTTCCTTCAACGAGTTCTGTTGTATTGGTTGAGAGGGTTAACTCAGCATATTTTCTGATAACTACTGATTTCGGAAGATTTTCAATGAGGTTGTTGATTTTTCCATCCACAATCCACCAATTGCAATCAAGGTCAATACTTTGGGTTGCGGAGTAAATGCTTGTATCCAGTGTACAGTAGTTTATATTTGCATTGCCGCTTCCTAAAAAGATGGACTGGCCGCAGACAGAACTTACTCCGTCGGCAGTGTTGTTTACAAATTCACAGTTATAGATATTGATTGATCTTGTTCCTCTGTCACAGGAAATTGCTCCTCCCTGGGCTCCATAGCCGGAGACGTCGTAAACTCGGTTATTTATAAATGATGAATCATATAACTCGAGTCCGCAATTCCAGGTATAGATTGCTCCTCCGTAGGATCCTCCAATAAGATGATATTCGGCAACGTTGTCCTCAAAAGTACAGTTTTTAATGAATGTATTCGGACTGTCCTCTGAGCGGATAGCTCCTCCGTTTCTCAATACTCTGTTTTTTAAAAAAGTAGAATTGTAAACGTATATTTTTCCTAAATTTGATATTGCACCGCCGTCAGCAGCATTCTTACGAAAACCTGATGAATTGGAAATGTCCGCACTGTTGTTATTAAAAATACAATTGATTATTGTAATTTCGCCGGAATTGTCTATTGCTCCACCATAAGTTTTATTTGTTGCAAAAACAAGATTATTTTTAAATAAACAATCTGTAAATGTTAGTTTTCCACCAATATTTTTGAATACTCCGCCTGAAGCTTCGTTTTCAGCGATTTTGTAATTGTTGATGAAGGAAATGTTGGTAAATGAATAATCACCGGATTCGACAACGGCAAATGAGGTTGTAAGATTTCCATCGATTACGCAATTTTCAACACCTACAAAAGAAATGTTATTCGGAGTTCCTTTTAATGTAAAATTCGAATTCCCTTCACCGACATAATTGCCTTTAAGATAAACAGTTCCTCCGTCACTTACAAGATTTAAACCTTCAGAAATTGTTTTCACAGGATTTTCTGATGTTCCACTACCACCAACATCGCTTGATGAGTCCACATAAACTGCATCACTTTGCAAATACTCTGCATCATCAGAAATGGACAAGTCCAAATTGTCAGTTGCATTTATATCTTCATTTGCAAAAGATATTGGCATAATCAGTAATACAGATAATGTTATTAATAAATATAAAAGTTTTTTATTTAGATTCATTTAACCACCAATTTACGATTTGCATCAATGTGCAAAACGAAGAGTTGTTAATATATTTTTTGAATAAAAAATATAAACTTTTTCTACAAAGCCATCAAATAACCAAATTGAGGATGTATTGACAAACCCATTAAAAAGCAAAATGTGGATTTTGCAATCTGTTTTCCACAATGTTATTTTCATTTAAAATCAATTCCCTGGAACGAGTTTCAATTTTTTGTTTTTTTTGTGTTTAAAAAAACCATATTCTATAAAGCCATTGCTTTAAATTATTTATATACTATTACTTCCAAATATACCATTATCACATGGCGGGATTAGTATAGTGGCAGTGCACATGAACAGAAGTCATGAGGCGTTGGTTCAAATCCAGCATCCCGCCCCCTTTTTTTAAAAGCTGGTGATAAAATGATGGAATATTCTGATTTTAAATTCAAGAAGATGCAATCTCAATTGCAGGAATATTTTGATGATTATTTTTCTAAGGAGGATTTTCTGTTCACTCTTGACTGTGACATTGAGGATGTCTGGAACCTTTATCTTGACAGTTTTCCTGATGAAATCAAGGGGATTTATCATGAAAAGCCTTGGCATGACTGCCAAAGGTGTCACCTGTGGTTCAAGACAATGGCAAATGTGGTAATGATAGATGATGACTACAAAATCCGGACACTGTTTGATTTCAAAACCATTCCAGAATATCAGGACGTTTTCAGGGCACTGGATGAATTTCTAAAAACAAAAAGGGTTGAAAACTTATTCTTACACGACAAGCATTCAGTCGGCGTTTTCCGTTCTTTTGCAGAGTACGATGGAGGGTTTGATGAAAATCATCATTTTTATCTGGATCTTCCGGAAAAGTTCTATGAGGACACAGAAAATCTGGCATCTGAACTTGGGGACGCCCTCACTCAAAGGCAGCTTTTCGAGGACACTCTAAATTTGATTTCACCTGATGCAGTCGATACCGTTCTGGAGCTGGTCCATTCAAATTCATTGTACCGATCAATTCAATGGAAAGACACTCTTGAAGGCCTGAAAGATGTTTTTGAGGAATTCAGCCAATTGGATTCAAACTGCGATTTGAACAACTGGCTGTGGAAGAAATCTGCCAATCTTCCTCGAAATATCACTCATATCAAGAATACGAGTATGGGCACACTGCTTTTGGACATTACTGGAGGCATGGATTTGGAGCAGGCTGTTACCAACTATGAGAAAATCACGGCTCCAACCAATTACCAGAGGCCGAAGGCAATCTATACGGCCGAAATGCTGGAGGATGCAAAATCAAAAATCGCCGAACTGGGTTATATGGACAGTCTGGAGCGCAGATTCGCAAAGCTTGAGGACATATCAATAAATAATGTGCTCTTTGCAAACAGGGACGTCAGGACAACTCTCGGCGAAGGGATATTTGACAAGCTTAGAAAGAATGTCTCTAGAAAGGTCTATAATTTTGATGAAGTATCTGAAATCAGTCTGGATGAATTCATCACCAATGTCCTTCCTCACGCCCAGGAAATAAGCCTGCATATGTATCCAAGTCTCAAAAACAATTTCGTTTCCCTGATTGCACCCCTCAATGAGGACGCTCCAAGCATGTTTCAGTGGGACAATCCTTACAGCTGGACATATGAAAACAACATTACCGATAGCCTGATGAAGGAAAGAGTTAAGGAAATGGGCGGTGATGTTGATGTGGACTTGAGATTCTCAATCCAGTGGAACGACGGGGAATGGGACAGAAACGACCTTGATGCACATTCAACAGAACCGGACGGCAATGAAATTTTCTTCTCTCGTATGAAAAGCAAAAGAACCGGGGGATGGCTTGATGTAGACATAATCCATCCAGAAAAAGGCAAAACTTCGGTTGAAAATATCCAATACAAACATAAGGAAAATATGATTGAAGGAGAATACCTTTTCAGGGTTCATCAATACACTTACCGCGGTGGAGACAATGGATTCAAGGCTGAAATAGAATTCGACGATACAATCTTCAGTTTTGATTATCCCTACAAGCTTTCCAACAAGGAATATGTCGACGTGGCCAAGGTAGAGCTTAAGGATGGAAACTTCACGCTTACCAGTATTTGCGACAATAAAGTTCATTATTTAGATCATGCCGTTCACTGGAATGTTGCCTTGGGTGATTTTGTTCCGGTTTCACTGATTTGTTACAGCCCGAATTTCTGGAACGACAATGAATTCGGAAACAAGCACATCTTTTTCATGCTGAAGGACTGCATAAACGACACCAATCCGAGCGGATGGTTCAACGAATACCTCAACAATGAACTCCGCCCCCACAGGAAAGTCATGGAGGCAATGTCTTCCATGATGAGGGTTGAAGACACTGAAAATCAGCTTTCAGGTGTGGGATTTAGCTTGGGAAAACTTGGAATGAACAAAATAACTGTAAAGGTCAAGACAAATAATATCCAAAGAATTTGGAATGTAATAATATAGGAGGAATAAAATATGTGGATAGAAGCGCTATCAAAGAAAGTGAGATTTGAATTTAAGGGTTTAATCAGCATTGAGGATCTCTTTGATTTGAGCCTGAAAGACCTGGATGAGATTTACAGAAAGCTCAAAAAGGAAATGGACGAATACAAACAGTATTCTGCAGATTCCCTACTTGACAAGGATGATGAAAAGGATGAAACCTATGAGGAACTGCAGCTTAAAATAGACATCGTCACTGCAGTATTCGATTACATTAAAAAACAGCAGGATGAACTGCAGAGAAAAATTGACCTTCAAAATCAAAGGGATAAGATTTTGGGCCTGATTGCTGATAAGGAAAATGAGGAACTGAGCAACAAAAGTATTTCAGAATTGAAGGAAATTTTAAATAACTTATAAAAATACAATTCTTTAAAGGGGTGTTCTCTTTGAAAGGCGACAACTCAGCTATGCTTAGCAAAATCTCCACAATCAGTGATGATGATAAGCTATTGGAGATTTTTAAGGACAGTGATGACTTTGAGATAAAATATGCTATCGTCAATCTAATAGTTGATGATGAGATTCTACATCAGATATTTTCAATTGAAGAGAATCCATTCATCAAAAGCATAGCCCTAAATAGAATCTCAACCGATATCCTAGATGATGATGACTTCAATGGTCTGGACGGATGTGAAAAGGTCAACTATATTGAAAAATGCAATGATGAATCGCTGTTTTATAGTGTTGCGCAGAATGACAGTGATTTCTATGTAAGGACAGCTGCAATATACAGGATTTCGGATACAGATTTACTTTCAAAAATGGCTGACAGTCATGCCGATTATGATACCAGAGTTGTCTGCTATAAGAAACTCAAAGGCCAATCACTCATCGAGGAAATCACGGATGAAAATCTCACGGAGTCCCGCATAATTCTTGTTGAAAGCCTGGACAGTGAGAAATTCATCAAAGACATTTTAATCAATGACTCCGATTGTGAAGTCAAGATTGCTGCCTTAAAAAGGCTTATTGGTACAGGATTTTACTTTACAGTCCTGAGGGATGTCCTGGATAATGACAATCTGGGCACTCTGTATGATAAGGTATCCTTCATTGAAAAGGCAAGTGATGAATCCGCACTCTTTGGGCTTGTCGAAAATAATGAGGATTTCCATGTAAGGGTGGCGGCAATCCATAGGATTTCAGATTGGGATTTCCTTTCAAAAATGGCTGACGCCCATCCAGATTACAATACTCGATTAGTTTTATATAAAAAGCTCAAAGGATGGTCATTTCAGGATGAAATCACAAAGGAAAATCTTGACCAATCCCATAAAAATCTTGTTAAACACATGGGCAATGAGAATTTCCTCAAAGATATTGCTGCCAATGATTTCTCAATTGATGTTAGGATTGCTGCCCTTAAAAAGCTTGGCAGACCTGATTTATACTTATCTATCATTAGAAACTCTGAGGATGAATATGAAGTGAAACAGATGATAGATAACATAAGTGATGAATTCCAACTGTTTGAAATAGCATGTTTTGGCTATTTAAATCAGTCTATTGTTAAAAATGCCATAAATAATATTGCAAATCCTTCACTTCTCTTTGAATTATATCGAAGAGGTCCGGATTTAATTCGAGAAACCGCCATGAGGAAACTTGTTTTGGGAAATGTTTTTTCCACAGAAAAGATTGCCGATAAAATCTACATTCCTCTCATGTTTTTAAGCATTGCCGATGATGACATTCTCAAAGACATTGCAATGAATGATTCAAATTACTTGCTTCGAAGGGCTGCTGTTGAACGTATTTGGGATGAGGACGTTTTAGCTGATGTTGCAATGAATGACTCGGATGAATCTGTTCGAAGGGCGGCTGTTGAACGTATTGGGGATGAGGACATTTTGGCAGATATTGCAATAAATAATTCTATCGAGGAAATCAGAAGAATTGCAGCTGGAAAAATCGGCAAAAATGATATTCCCGACGAAAATACGGATAATGACTCCAAAAGTGAAGAGATATCCGATGTTGATAATAATGCTTTGGCTGACATTGCAATGAACGGTTCTGACTTTAATGCTCGCCTTCAAGCTGTTGAAAACATCACGGATGAGGATGTCCTATTGGATATTGCAATAAACTGCAATCATGATTATGTCGCCGAGCAAGCGGCTTTCAACATCACGGATGAGGATGTCTTAATTGACCTCGCAAGGGGTAAATGTGGCATTCCGGTCAGATGTGTTGCAGCTCAAAAGATTAATGACAAGAATGTTTTAGCCGAGATTGCATTGAGCGACCCTGATTATGAAGTTCGTTATGGGGCCATTAAAAAAATCGATGATGATGATGTTCTTGAAGAGGTTTTAAGAAACGATTCATCTACGAACGCTCGCATTGAAGCTTTAAAAAGAATCAAGGATGGCGATAAATTGAAAAATCTGCTTTTGGAAAACTACGGATACTTTTCAGTTGAAAGCTTCACGGAATTTGTGCGCAATTATGACAAAACGATTTACGAATCAATGGGAACCGGAATTTATGAAACGGTTCTTGACAGGATATCTGATGAATCCGTTTTTGAAGAGCTGGTTTATGGAAGGCTCTTTGGAGATTTCCGCTTGCTGGTTGTTCAAAGGCTCAAGTCAGGTGATGTCTTAATGGATTTGGCACTGAATGATTCGGATTATCGCGTAAGAAGGCAAGCCATCAGAAATCCGAATCTGTCTGATGAGAAAACCTTTGTGAGGATATTTCAAAAAGAGAGAAACGATGCCGTGCGACTTGAAGCCCTAATGCAAATCGATAACCCTGATTTTATTGAAGAGCTTGCAGATGATCTCAATCCTCTAATAAGAACATATGCTCTTTACAGATTGGGAAGGACTTTTGAGGTGAATGGAGATGCTGTTTCATTCAAAGACATTGATTTGGCATCTATTGGGAAAATTGAAGATGAAAATGTCCTTTATGCCCTGGTAAACCACGCCCATTCATCATCGATTCGCAGATATGCCTTTGACAAAATCACAGATGCAAATATCTTAACAAAACTTGTCTGCAACAACACTGAATTCGCAAACAGGGCACTGAACAAGATTGATGATAACCGACTGCTTTTAAACATTGCACTCTACTGCAATGACCCGACAGCACAAAGGAAAGCCGTGAAAAAAATAGATGATGAGGAGCTTCTCCTTGAGGCGGTTCAGGCAAATCCCTACAATGACATTTCACAGTATGTTGTGGACCGAATCAGAGACGAGTCACGCCTTGAAATCATCGCATTCAACAATTCCAATCCGTTTAACAGGAAAGCGGCCGTCAACAAAATCCAAAGCCAGGAAGTTCTCATAAGGCTGGGTGAGGTTGAATGCGAAGAGATAGTATGCACGGCCATTGTTCGCAAATGCCGGGATAGGGAACTTTTGGAATATATGGGCCTTTCAAATCCCTGCAAAACCGTCAGAAGATATATCGGAAGCGTCGTCGATGATGAGCTGCTGTATAAGTTGGCCTTAAAGGAGTGCGAATTTGACAACCGGCGTGAGATGATATCCCGAATTGGCGATGAGAAATGTAT
>NZ_JBGULU010000152.1:0-7653 GCF_045116495.1 Methanobrevibacter sp.
TGAAGAAAAGATCAAATCAAGATATTATAAGGCACTAGATTTGGTTCCTGAATTAGTTGAAATTTGTGATATTGTCCATATTTATGATAATACAAATGTTCCATTTAGAATATTTAAGAAAAGAAAAGATGTTTATTTCCATTGGGAAAATAAGTATTGGAGCTTTTCAGACATTGAAAAACTTACTGGAATAAAAGATTATGAAAATTGATACCAAGTATACATTCATTACTATTTAATGTCATTTCATGTACGGTATAGTATAGGAGCTAAAAGTACATTATATTTTGTATAGTATATGGGCAACAATATTTTGAATTTGACATTTAAACATATTTGTGTTGTTATACATTTGTAATACTTTTTTATATTTTATTATGTTTTTAAGTAGTAATAATTTTATAAAAAGTATTACGATTTAATTTCAATGTCAAAATTTTTATACGGTTAAATAATGAGTAGATGTTCATTTCATAGTTAATAATTGCATCAAAATCTGATTTTTATAATTTAACACTATTATTTTCGCTTATTTACAATTTAATCATCAATAATGTAATGTTATTACTTTTAAAAAAATATTACTTGATTTAAAAGGATAAATATTCTTATAGTAAATTTAATAGATGTGGATGTTATTTCTTTTAGAAAAATTTAAATGATTTATAAGGCTTATTTTTTCAATTAAACTTCAAAAATCAAAGTTAATACTTTAATAACATTTATATGGTTATTACTCCTATGAATATTTAGATTATTTAATTAGATGCTTAATTATGTAATTGTTATTAAATTTTAAGAATCACATTATTTTGATTGGGTGTCTGATTTTCATAATTCTAGATTGTTGGAGAGTATCATGGAAATGTATATGCAGAAAATTGGATTGATTAGAGATGATATAAATCCCAAAAATATGGATTTAATAGGATTATTTGAAGAATTCAATAGTGAAAATGTTTCTCAAATAAAATTTTATCATGCATGTAATGTTCTAATGGATATGAGTTCTATAACTTGTGAATCAGTTCATATTTTGTCGAAGAGTGAGTATTCAAATTTAAATAGTGAACATATTCCTGATACTCTCTTTAACTGATCTCGATATGACTTAATAGTAGTATAAACGATAAAATTGGGAACTTTTTCTAATAAATGGTTCCAATAATATGTAAGTAAGTTATTTGAATGGGAAAGATTCAGATTTTCCATTTACTAAAAAATTTAATTAAAACTGGATTTAATGATGTTGATTAAAAATTCTAAATAAGATGGAGAAATTTCACAGGACTTTAACAAAACTTAATTCATTAGATTATGATCATCAAACTATAGCTAAATAGCTAGCCATATGAAGTTTTGAATAGTTATAATAAATAACTATTCACTCTTCTATTTATTTTAGAATACATGAGTTTTTGTAGTCTGCAAATTGAATTTATATATCTAATTATTACTTAATTTAAGAAATGAATTTATTTCAGGTTTATTTTTTTATTTAAATGAAAAAATAATGTAAAATAAAATGTGATACTATGGTTGTAAAAATCGCAATAATTAAAAGTGGAAATATCGGTACATCACCGGTTATTGACCTATTGTTAGACGAAAGAGCAGACAGACCAAACATCGATGTAAGAACCTTTGGATCTGGAGCAAAAATGAACCCGGAACAAGTAGAAGACGTCGTACCTAAAATAGACGCTTTTGAACCTGATTTCGCAATCTTCATTAGCCCAAACCCAGGAGCACCTGGACCAGCTAGGGCAAGAGAAATGTTATCAGAAAAAGACATTCCCGCCATTATCGTCGGTGATGCACCGGGTAAAGGTAAGAAAGATGAAATGGACGAACAAGGTCTCGGTTACATTATCGTAATGTCTGACCCAATGATTGGTGCAAAAAGAGAATGGTTAGACCCAACTGAAATGGCTATCTTCAACTCTGACATCTTAAAAGTACTCGCTGAAACCGGAGCATTAAGATTAGTCCAAAAAACCATTGACGATGTCATCGCACAAGCAGAAGCTGGTGCAATCGAATTACCTAAACTCATTGTCACCGCTGAAAAAGCTGCAGAAGCTGGTGGATTCGCTAACCCCTATGCAAAAGCAAAAGCTATTGCTGCATACGAAATGGCTGGATCCGTTGCTAACTTAGACATGAAAGGTTGTTTCATGACCAAAGGTTTCGAAAACTTCATCCCATTAGTAGCTGCTGCTCACGAAATTGCTGCATGTGCTGCTAAATTAGCACAAGAAGCAAGAGAAATCGAAAAATCAAACGACACAGTTTTAAGAACCCCTCACATGAAAGAAGGAAACCCAGGTTGTAAAACAGACTTAATTAGTAAACCACAATAAGGTTTCCTATTTTCTTAAATTTTTTTTAGGAGGATAGTATGAAAATATATGATGATATTCTGGATTTGTATGGTCCTGATGGAAAAATCCTTGAGGAATCCGTACCATTGGAATCCATTAGTCCGCTTAAGAATTCTGCTATACAGGAAATGATTTATGACATTAAAAGGTCCTGTGCAGTCAATCTGGCAGGTATTGAAAATGGTTTAAAGAATGCTGCAATGGGCGGAAAAGCGACATATATTCCGGGAAGAGAATTGGATTATGAAATTGTTGAGAATGCAGATGTGATAGCTGATAAAATCAAGAAGATTCTTCGTGTTAATGAGGATGATGATACGACTGTTGAACTAATCAATGATGGCCAACAATTGTTGGTTCAATTGCCTTTCGAACGTTTAAATGTTGCTGCAGATTATTCTGTTTCAACAATGCAGACTGGTGCTGCAACCATTCAGGCAATTATTGACAGTTTTGAAGTTAACATGTTCGATGCATCAACAATCAAAACTGCAGTAATGGGAGCATATCCGAGAACTGTCGATCTTTCAGGTGCTAATATCAGTGCGCTTTTAGGGCCTCCGGTATTGTTGGAAGGATTGGGATACGGTTTAAGAAATGTCATGGCAAACCATGTAGTTGCCATTACCAATAAGCAAACTTTAAATGCTGCTGCATTGTCTTCAATTATGGAACAGACAGCAATGATTGAAACTGGTGATGCTGCCGGTGCATTTGAAAGAATGCATTTGTTGACATTAGCCTATCAAGGTTTAAATGCAGATAATTTGGTATTTGACATTGTTAAGGAAAACGGTAAGGGAACTGTTGGAACAGTTATCCAATCATTGGTTGGAAGAGCTATTGAAGATAATGTCATTAGGGTTGCTAAAAAGATGCCTTCCGGATATAACCTGTATGAACCGGTTGATTGGGCATTATGGAATGCATATGCTGCTGCAGGATTGCTTGCTGCGGTCATTGTTAATGTAGGTGCTGCAAGAGCCGCTCAAGGTGTAGCTTCAACAGTATTGTATTATAATGATATGTTAGAATATGAAACTGGCCTTCCCGGTGTAGATTATGGTAGAACGGAGGGTGTAGGTGTAGGATTTAGTTTCTTCTCCCATTCCATTTATGGTGGTGGGGGACCAGGTACATTCCACGGAAACCACGTAGTGACAAGACATGCAAAAGGAACTGCAATTCCTTGTGCATCAGCTGCAATGTGTTTGGATGCAGGAACTCAGATGTTTTCAGTTAAAAGAACATCTGCATTAATTGGAATTGTGTATGGTACTATTGATAACCTTAGAAACCCTATTCCAAATGTGGCCAAGGTTGCAGGAGAAATTAAAGATAAAATTTAAGGTGTTTTTCATGGATGAATCAAAACAAGTTAATGTAATTGATATTAAGATTATTCCAAACAGATTTTTAAAGCCGGACACATGTGAAAAAATTCTAAATGAGATTTATGAATTGGAAGGAAACATGAGGGTATTGATACATGGGCCGTCTCTTCCCAAAAAAGTATTTTATGGTCCTGGTAAAGGCCATGAAGTAAATCATACTGACAGAAAAACAATTCAAGTTAAAGGAAATGATGTGGATTTAAGAGTTATGGTTGGAGATATTATCATCACAGCAGATATTTCTAAATTCAATGATTTCATGGATAACTTGCAGGTTATTTTAGACGAAAACATGCCCTGTGATTTTACAGTTTTGGTTGGAAGATTCACTCGAACTAAAAGTACCATTTCCGATTATTTAAAATATGGTGAAAGTTTTGAAAATCATATTGACAAACGTTACATTGGTTTAGTTGATTCTAGTGCACGAAGTTCTGAAACGGTAAAAGTTATAAAATAATTTTATGGTGAATTTATGACATATAAAGCACAATTTGGCCCTGGTGAAACAAAAATTGCTGAAAACAGAAGAAAGCATATGAATCCAGAGCATAAATTTAAAAAGATAAGGGAAGTCTCTGATGAGGGTATCGTAAAGATATTGGGTCATAGAAATCCCGGTGAAAGTTATAAAACAGTTCATCCTCCATTGGCCGAAATGGAAGATGATGGGGATATTATTAAAAGTATTGTAGAACCTACTCCTGGTGCAGCAGAAGGTATTAGGGTCAGGTATATTCAATTTGCTGATTCAATGTACCATGCTCCGGCACAGCCTTATGATAGGGCAAGAACCTACATGTGGAGATACAGAGGAGTAGATACAGGTACATTATCCGGAAGACAGGTAATAGAAATAAGAGAACAAGATTTAGAAAAAATTTCTAAAGAATTGATTGAAACAGATATTTTTGACCCTGCCCGATCAGGTATGAGGGGAGCAACCGTACACGGACACTCATTAAGATTGGATGAAAACGGGTTAATGTTCGATGGTCTTCAAAGATATGTCTTCAATGAAGAGGATGGTCATGTTTATTATGTTAAAGATCAGGTAGGCCGTCCATTGGATGAGTTGGTAGATGTCGGTGCACCTTTGGATGAGGAATATCTAAAAGAAATCACAACAATCTACAGGGAAGATAATATCGGTATGAGACAAGATAAAGAAGCACTTGAGGTAGTTGAAAATATTCATGAAGCACGTACCAAAGGGGGATATGGTTTAGGAGTATTTTCTAAAGACTTAAAAAAGAAATTAGGTGAATGAGATGGCTTTGGAAGATAAAAAATTTTTAGAAGCTTTAAACAATAAGTTTAAAGGAGAAGACCAGGAAAGTGATCACACCAGTTTCTACTGCTTTGACGGATGGAGGCAATCTGAAAGAAAAAGGGAATTCAATGATGCTGCTGAAAAGCTGGCTAAAGAAAGAAACATGCCTTTCTATAATCCTGACATTGGAGTTCCTTTAGGTCAAAGGCAATTGATGGCATATAAAATCTCCGGCACTGAAGATTATGTTGAAGGGGATGATTTACACTTTTGTAACAATTCAGCTATCCAACAATTGGTGGATGACATTAAAAGAACCATCATTGTGGGAATGGACACAGCACATTCAGTATTGCAGGAAAGATTGGGTGTTGAAGTAACTCCTGAAACAATCAACGAGTATATGGAAAACATTAACCATGCGCTTCCTGGAGGAGCAGTAGTTCAAGAGCATATGGTGGAAGTGCATCCTGGTCTTGTAGATGATTGTTATGCTAAAATCTTTACAGGTAATGATGATTTGGCTGATGAATTGGATAAAAGAGTGTTGATTGATATCAACAAGGAGTTTCCGGAAGATCAGGCTGAAATGCTTAAAAAATATGTTGGAAATAAGACATATCAAGTAAGTAAAGTTCCTACACTTGTCGTAAGGGCTTGTGATGGTGGTACAGTTTCAAGATGGTCTGCTATGCAAATCGGTATGAGTTTCATTAATGCATATAAATTATGTGCAGGGGAAGCAGCTATTGCAGACTTTTCATATGCTGCAAAGCATGCAGACGTTATTGGTATGGCGGCATTCTTGCCTGCTAGACGTGCAAGAGGCCCTAATGAACCTGGTGGTGTAGCATTTGGTACATTGGCAGATATTGTCCAAACCTCAAGAATTTCCGATGACCCTGCTGAGATAACTTTGGAAGTAATTGCTGCAGGGGCCGTATTATATGACCAGGTATGGCTAGGTTCATATATGTCTGGAGGAGTAGGATTTACCCAGTATGCCAGTGCAACATACACTGATGATATTCTGGATGACTTTATCTATTATGGTATGGATTATGTAGAGGACAACTATGGAATGTGCCAAGCGGAGTTAAGCATGGATACAGTACGTGACATTTCCACTGAAGTAACACTTTATGGATTGGAACAATATGAATTGCCTACTCTTTTGGAAACACACTTTGGTGGTTCTCAAAGAGCATCAGTTGTATCTGCAGCGGCCGGTTGTTCTGCAGCTTTCGCTACAGGAAATTCAAATGCTGGTGTTAACGGTTGGTATCTAAGTATGATTTTGCATAAGGAAGCTCATTCCAGACTTGGATTTTATGGCTATGACTTACAAGATCAGGCCGGTGCAGCCAATTCTTTATCAGTTAGAAGTGATGAAGGTTTAATTCACGAATTAAGAGGACCTAATTATCCGAACTATGCGATGAACGTAGGTCACCAACCAGAATATGCAGGAATTGCCCAAGCACCTCATGCTGCAAGAGGAGATGCATTCTGTACAAATCCTCTAATTAAAATTGCTTTCGCAGATAATAATAATACATTCGATTTCAGACATGTGAGAAAAGAAATCGCTAAAGGAGCTTTAAGGGAATTCATGCCATCTGGTGAAAGAGATATCATTATCCCATCAAGATAATTTTATCTCTTTTTATTTTTTTATTATATCTTCTTTTTAAATTTTCTCATGTGGATGTTAATGTTAAAAACATATTATTTTCTAAGCTGTTGTATTTAATGAGAAAAATCGATTAATTAAATTAAAATTAAAAAATTACTTTTAATCTATTTGTTCTCTTTTTTAATTATTGTAACCATATTAATTTGATTCAAAATCGGAAATTAATAAGTATGGGAATGTTATATATAATTTTGAGTTTAATATTATGAGCAAAAAGTACATTATATTTTGTATAATATACGGGCAAAATCATTTTTAAATGATTTATGGTCTTTATAATATCTATTAAACTTTAATATTTCTTTCATCACATAATAACTTAGTATCGATTATTAAATAGGTTAATAAATTATTATTCATTCTTATTTTCATAAAAACAGTTTTTTAATTAATTATTTTTTAAGGCTGTTTTGGCTGTTTTTAGGTGGGTGCTTATATTTTGTATAGTATTGTTGGTATAATACTAATCATCAACATTTCTTAATACATTAGGAAAAATTCATTTCAAATTAAGGAAGTAAAGTCACAAAATTCTCTATTGGTGGAGTGCACAATCACTACGCAGCGTTTCAACTTCTGGAGATGAAATTTGAAGTTAGGATTATTTATGGTTCAAAAAATAATTTAACGCCTTGCAGTAATTTTTTTATCATCTTTTTTTTAATTCAATAAAATGGTCATTATAATCAAAATTAAATTCAATGAAAACAATCCTAGTATGATATTTTTATATTTAAATTCTTTAGATGGATATATAAAGATAATTAATAGTATTGTTATTATTAAATTAAGGATTGATATCCATATCATCTTTTATCAAACTCCATTTTAATTATGGGAAGGTTTATATAATGAAAAAAAGAAAAGAAGTATTATGGGATTAACCCCATAACACTTTCAATATTA
>NZ_JBGULU010000153.1:0-5602 GCF_045116495.1 Methanobrevibacter sp.
AATCCCTGAAGTTTAGCAGTACTAACAATTGCATATGTATTACCCACTTGTATAACTCCAGAATCCTTATTTATATTATAAATACCCTCATAAGGACCCAAATATGTTCCAGTGAACTTTACTTTTTCATTAGGTATTGGAGCATGAACATAGTTAGAATCAACCTCTTTATATGAATTTAACATTACAAAGGAAATCATACCGATTAGTATTACAATAACTATTGCAAGAATTACAATGACTTTCTTATCTTCCATGTTAATACCTCGCGTATCAATCTTGTTACTATGTCTGTCGCCACTACTTAAAATTATTATCTCAATTGCCTTGCTGCATTAATGGTTATACATATTTTTGCTTATAGAACTCACCAAATGCCAGTTTCCTCATTGCAAAATATTCTTCCAATGTTAAAATTCCCACTTTATGTAAATCTTCAAGTTTTTTCAATGTTTCCAACATCTCCTCATTTTCCAAGACCAATAAACAATTATTTTTACATATTACTGCCAAATTATCATTAGGGTCCAATTCAATTACCTTTTCCATGCATTTTAAAGCTTCCAAAAACTCATTTTTGGCAAAGTAACATATTGATTTTAAGTCCCAGGCGTCAATATCACTTGCGTCATTGTAAATCATGTCATCACAATATTTTATTGCTTCATCAAAATTATTGTCCTCTGCAAGAGCAAATGCTTCATTGTACAGTAAATCATTTTTAAGTTTGGTATTTTCGTCCATTAGAAACAGTCTCCATAGAATTAGATTTTCCCCAGGTTTTGAGAATAGTATTATAATGTGCCTATTTATATTTAAACCTTATGAAAATGGCATCTTTGATAATACTGTCAACAGGAATATGCACACGAAACATTATAACTTCGCCAGATTAGCACATCTAATATTCAAATATAAAAATAAAGAAGCATAATGTTAAAGTTATCAAATGTTATTTATTATGGAAGCCTATGTTCTAATTTGAGCTTCTCCATGTGTTTCCACATTTTGCACAGCGTATAAAATTAGTTGGTGCCTCATCGGCAGATCTTGTCTGTAATGTCCACCAGTATCCTTTTGTTCCCCCGCACTTGTAGCAGGTTATTTTTGTAGTCGGCAGGGCCACATTGTTTCTATCGGTAACAATAACTTTCATTTCAGGATTTGTTTCGCCTTCCATATGATACTGGTCTTCAATATCTTCATTTGTTAATGACTTTTCATAGCCACATCTACATTTAATCTTGCCGTTCTTAGGCATTAACATTGCTCCGCAATCAGGACAGAATTCCATATTATTAAACACCATTAAAAATTAATAAGTACAATTTTAACTGCAGCTCTCTTCAATAATTCAATAGTTACAGAGGTGCGGTCAGACAAAAAATGTAAAAATCATTTTTGTAAATACTTAATTATTCATCATCATAATATAAGTAATGTTTGTTACGCCTGCCAATCACCAAATTGAATATAATCATTACAATTGCAAAGAGAACCAGATAGAATTCCTTGGATAATTGTAATGTAAATTGAATTCCGTTAAAATTGATTTTCAGAAGTTCGGTTGCAGGAAATGCATCCGGTCCGAATATCGCCGGAATAATTAACAGGAATATCGCATCGAACAATACTATAAACAATATTATCAAAAAGAATTTGAAAGCATCACTGGGCATCTTTCTTGCTTCCACAAGATTGTTTATACCGTAAACTACCAAAAAGTAAAGGCCAAACAGATTACCCAAATACATTCCACCCTTAAGGCCGAATACATGAAAAATATCGCAGGTTACTATGGCAATGATTATTGAAGATATGAAATTAATAAATACAACTCTATAAATATGCTTTCTTGCCATGAAACCACCATCAATAAAATCAGTTATAATATTTATCCTTTAAAACATATAAGGATTTCAAAAAATCAAAAAAAAGTAGTAAAAAAAAGTTGGTTGTGAAAGGTTTAACCTTCCACCATAATCAGCTTACCCGTCGCAGGGTCCTTATAAACCTTACCCATTTCAGTATAACCCTGACCTGAGCTGTTTGAAGTGTCAGGAGTTTCGTTCAACTGCTGGCCCTGATCCACTTCAGTCATTGTTTTTTGTTGCATTTGTTCCTGAATATTCTGATTTGGATCAATCATTGCCTGCATATTCCAGCTTATGATAACAAAAACTAAAAATCCAACAGCAATAACAAGCATTGCATCCACTAAGTTGGATGTACCTGCCATCGGGTCTTCTTCCACACGTCTGGACCTTCGTCTTCCTTGTTTTCTAACCATAAAATCACTATCTATTCATATAATCAAGAACAGCATCTATCAAAGCATCCAAATCTGATAAATATCTGTCATACCAGCCGGATCTTATCTTTCCAATAACGTAACACAATGCACCTGAACCGATACCTACAATAGTAGTGTTGAATGCAACTGTAAGAGAGCTTGCAAGAGTGTTGATGTCTCCTGCACCCAATGCAGCCAAACCCGGACCCATTGGAATGAGTGTACCCATCAAACCCAATGTCGGTCCGATACGTGTAATTATATCGGTTTTCTGTAGATTATCCATTGTTTTTTCTTCTTCGAATTCAAATAATTTACGGGCCAAAGCCTCACGGGAATCCTTTCCCAATGATTCGGATGATGCAATTTCAGTCAAAGCCTTCTTTTGAGCCTTTGGTATTTTTGCGTTTGCAATGATGTTTTTCAAATCATCAACTGAAGCTGCATTGTTAATGTCATAAATCAAATCCCTAATTGTTCCGATAGGAACTTTCTTCCTTGAAGTATACTCTGCAATCACTCCTCCCAATGAAATAATAGATATTATAACAATTATAAGCAGAATAACAAGCACTGGAATTGTTAAACTCTGTGATATAACATCAAGAGAACCTGTTAAAAATTCACCACCAGGAATATTTAAAGCCATATTTTTTCACCTAAGATTTTATTCTAATATATTTTTCCCTCTTTTAGTCAAGACCATTCCACCAACGATTAAAATGGCAAATGCCAAGATTATCATCAGTATATCTTGAGGAGAACCTAAAGAAACTGGAGTCATTGTTTTGGATAGCGCTCCTGCAATGTTAGGAATTACAATAGCTGAAAGCAGGAAATATGCGCCCAGCAGAAGCATGAAGTTTCCCAATATGACAGGATACGGTTTTGAAGTGAACCTGATAATTGTATTTGATGCAAGATATGTAACAACCATTACTCCAACCAAAGCGGCCGCAGCATACCAGCTTAAATTAAGTGAACTGACACCGATTGTTGGTGCAACAACAAGAACGCTTGCAATTATTGAACCAAAACAGCATGGACAAGGAGCAATGATGGCCAGTGAAGTTGCTGTAGATGTGTTCTTGTCATGTATTTTCCATTCCCTTATGGTGAACAATCCTGCAATAATCATGATTGAAGCCATTATAATATAAAAAATAGTATTGTAACCATAGATTGCCTGTATCAGCTGGTCTGCATATAATGAAGCGATAGCAGATATCAAAACGACACCTCCACCATATAAAATACAAATCAGTGCAAACAGTTTTTTTGACAGATTGGCCAAACCTGATGCAAGACCTATCTTTACACCGAAAACAATAACTGATGCAAAAATACCTACTTGCCACAATATACTCATCATATCCATATAAATTTCCCCATTCAAATTAAACTTAAAATTTTACAATTTAATATTACTCTAATAAAGTATATAAATTTTATAAGATGTCGATAAGAATACAAACTAACATCAATATTAATATTTATTATTCATGTTTAAAAATATTGACATTACTCAAAAGAAAATTTTATAGTGAATGGAAACCATAAATTATAACATTAAAAATTAATGAGGCAAAATATGTTTTGGAACGAAGAAATTGAAACAATGCCAAGGCAAGACCTTGAAGAATTACAATTGAAAAAGCTTCAGGCTACTGTTAAACGAGCTTTTGACAAAATTCCATATTACAATAAAAGATATACGGAAGCGGAAGTATTTCCTGAAGACATAGAAACTCTAAAAGATATTGAAAAACTTCCATTCATCACAAAAGATGACTTAAGAGAAAGTTATCCGTTTGGACTGTTTGCAGTGGATATCAAAGAGATTAAGGAACTTCACTCCTCATCCGGAACCACAGGTAAACCAGTTGTATCCGGATATACCGAAAAAGACCTGGACACCTGGGCAGAGACAATTGCACGTGGTCTTACCAGAATGGGAATCGGTGAAGATGATATCCTTCAAAATACACACGGTTACGGAATGTTTACCGGAGGATTTGGAGTCCACTACGGATGCCACAAAGTCGGAGCGGCAATAATTCCAATATCAACCGGTCAAACAAGAAGACAAATTGAAATCATGAAAGACTTCGGAGCTACAGGATTAATCTTTACACCATCCTACGGAATTCATTTAGGGGAAGTTGCCCTTGAAGACGGAATTGATCCAAAAGAATTGGGAATTAAAGCCATTGGATTTGGAGCTGAAGGATGGACCGAAGAGATAAGGCAAAGAGTAGAAGAAATCTTTGGATGCAAAGCATACAACATTTACGGCCTGACAGAGCTTATGGGACCTGGTGTAGGTATTGAATGTGAAGCTCAGCAAGGTTTGCACATAGCAGAGGACATCTACTATCCTGAAATTATTGACCCTAATACAGGCAAAACATTAGGCGAAAACAAACCTGGAGAATTAGTCCTGACCAATCTTGAAAGAGAAGGAATGCCGGTCATCAGATTCAGAACAAAAGATTTAACAAAACTTACCTATGAAAAATGCAGCTGCGGATGCACACATGCAAGAATGAGTAGAATTACAGGCAGATCCGATGACATGATTAAAGTAAAAGGTGTAGCTATCTTCCCATCACAAATTGAAAAAGCATTACTTAAAGTTGGTGATGTAGAGCCTCATTATTTAATTATAGTTACAAGACCTGAAACTTTAGATGAAATCGAAGTCAAAGTGGAAGCATCAAAAGACATTTTCTTTGATGGCGTGAAAGAAATGATGGCCATTCAGGAAAGAATCGGCAAATCAATCGAAAATGAAACTGGAATCCGCGTAAAAGTAACACTGGTTGAGCCTAAAACCCTACCTAGGTTTGAAGGAAAAGCCAAAAGAGTTATAGATGAGAGGAATTTACATTAGGTGATAAACATGAAAATCAAACAGTTATCAATCTTTTTGCAAAACAGAATGGGCAGTTTATCCAAACCTCTTGAAGTACTGTCAGAGGCCAATGTCAACATAAGAGCAATGTGCATGGCAGACACTTCCGAATTTGGAATTTTAAGACTTGTTGTCGATAATCCTGAAAAAGGAAAGGAAGCTTTGGAAGAACACAATTTCCTTGTTAAAATTACCGACATTATCGGCGTTGAGATGAATGATACACCTGGCGGCCTGACAGCTGTTTTGAAAATCATCAAAGACAATGAAATCGATTTGGAATATCTTTATGCATTTACACATGAAAAGGAAGGGAAAGCTATTTTATTACTTCATGCAGATAAACTCGATGAGTTAGCGGCTGCTTTAAAAGAAAAGGGAATAGTTATTGTATC
>NZ_JBGULU010000154.1:0-2246 GCF_045116495.1 Methanobrevibacter sp.
CCTAAGATCGCGGTCGCAGATCTTACACTATTTTAAAATTGTTAGAAGATCTAATATTTGATCGTAAGTCTTTGATTTAATTAAAAATAATTCCGAAAACAGCTTTACTTTTATCTTATAACTGTGTAAGATATATGTTGCACTATTTGTTTTATTTCGGAATAATACTATGAATCTTGAAGAAGCTTACGGTTTATTAAATAACATATACGTCAATTTCAGTAAGAGCGCTAAAAGCTATTATGTTTATTCCTATAGACCTCAATACGATACTGTCACCAAAAGAACCTTAAAAAAGGATGTCACCAGTATCGGTAAAATATTTTCAGAGACAGGATTGGGAGAAATAACATTTAACAGTAGTTTTCTGAATGCACATCCCGGTTTTGTTAATCTTTCAGTTGTTAGAACCGGGAAAAATAAAATACATATTGAAACAAAGAATACTGACAAAGCCGCATCAACACAAAAATCAGAGCCCATTCTGGATGCGAGACATATGAAAATAGGAGCTTCCTACTTTATAAGTGAAATTTTGAAAAAATCGTATTCCGGAAGGACCTTAAAATTTTTGCTTGATAGCAAAAAGCTTACTAAGATTCAGTATGAACAGCTAAAAAGCATCCTGATTTATGCTATTTATGAGGGAGTTAAGCATTTAGGGGGGATCGAATATTTTATCCGGGATCATGTTGTTCCTTATCAGAAAAATATCAATAAAGATACAATTCAGCGAATATACGAGGTTTTGACGAGTGAATTTATTATTGGGTTTTACAAGAAAAAGCAGGAACTAATAAATGCAGATTTGTCTCAACAGAAAAGCTCACTGGCTGATCGGCGTTACATCGCTCTTGACGGTACTAATATTGATGTAAAATCTCCTAATCTGAATAATGCTGATTACGGCAAATCCAAAAGTAACAACACCAATCCAATCATAAACTTTATGTCTTTGATTGATCAGGACACCGGAACGTTAATGGGACATTGCACATATTCAGGCCATACCAAAGATATCTCTACCCTTGAAGGGGCAGTTAAACAACTATCATACTTTGGATGTAAAAACTATGCCATAGTAGTGGATAGAGGCTACTGGTCAATCTACAACATTAATGTAATGTACAACATTAACCTTGATTTTGTTGTTCATGTAAAAATCTGCCACAGTACTGTTAAAAAATTCATTGAGAGGAATATTGGTGATTTGGCAGTAGGTAACGGTTGTATCAGAATTGAGCACAATAATGAAATTAACTACGGCAGACGATTTGATTTGGAATGGGCGTTTCATGATCTTAAAACTCACAAAAAACGACGAAAAAATATTTATCTGTATGCATTCTACAATTCTGAACTGGCAGCAAAAAATAAATCAGATCTGGAAAACAAAGTTAGGGAACTTAACTCTTCATACTCTGATTATCTGGAGGCTGTAAATAAAGCTGTTGCGGATCACAAGAAAAAACCTGAAGAACCTACTTTGTCGGACTATTATAAGGAACTTGTAAAAAATGGCATTCTGTTCTTTAACTCTAAATTCAATCGTTTTGATTTGAATGATGTAAAAGCTTATAAGTACTGCCAGGGCGGAGGTGTATGGATTATTGCTTCATCAATGAAATTAGATTGTGAAAAAATATTTTTATTGTATCGCCAGCGTAACGAAATTGAGGTTATGTACCGTTACTTTAAAAATCATGTTGATGCAGATACTTTAAAGGTAAGTTCTGAAGAACATTTTGATGCAAAATTATTTATTGGGTTACTTGCCTCTGAATTTCTTAACTATGTAAAACTAAAAATAAACAAATGGAATGAAACAGCTATACAAAAAGACAAGGCGCAACTCAAAGATAATTCTTTTTATATGACTTTCAAAGATCTTGATACATTGGAATGTATATATCATGATAAAACAATCATTCCGACTACCAATATTTTAAAACGACACGAAAATTTATTTAAAGCAATGGGAATTGATCCTATCGTTTTGCAAAATACCAAGCTAAAAACGGCAACCTTAAATGATGATTTAGGATTAGTAGCCAACTAATAGTTTCGTGTAAGAAAAAAGTGAGATCTTAGGGATGGAATTAATTTTGATTATTTTTTAATCGAATTTAAAAAGGAAAGAACAAAAGATAAACAATAATATAATTTGTTTTTTGATCTAGATTTAATTTGGAGGATGGTGCCCGGGGCCGGAGTCGAACCGGCACGGATGTTTAGTCCGAGGGATT
>NZ_JBGULU010000155.1:0-5974 GCF_045116495.1 Methanobrevibacter sp.
AAATAAAAATGCTTTAATGACTCAGCTCAATACAATCAAAGAAGAAATAGGTACTTCTATTAATCAGATAGACATTACCACCAATAAGATTGAGGCAACAGTTTATGATAAGGACAAGTATGAACAAATTCTTTATCGTTACGAAAGATATGAAAGACAGCTTAATTCATTCAACAGTAGTCTTTCAGAAATTAAAGGTCAGGCCCGCGAATCCATTGCCCACATAAAAGAATTGGGTGAAAAGATACGTACGGCCGATAAGTTTCAGCAGGAATACAATGATGTCCATAATTATATTAATCTGTTAAATCATATTAGAGAAATATACGGTAAAAACGGCATTCAAAAGGATTTGAGAAACATTTCAAAACCTTTAATTCAAAAGTATACTAAAGAATTTTTCAATGAATTCAACTTTAATTATTCTGATTTGACTTTGGATGAGGATTATGAAGTCACTGTTTATGGTCCTGAAGGAGAATCTTCAATGAGCATGGTCAGTGGTGGTGAAAAAATAGCTATTGCACTTGCTTTAAGATTAGGAATCACTCAAGCAATGTCTAAGGGAGAATTGGATACAATTCTATTGGATGAGCCTACAATTCATTTGGACAGTTCTAGAAAACATGAACTCATTGGCTTGTTAAAGGACATGTCTTTATTGCCACAAATGATTATTGTAACTCACGAAAGCCAGCTTGAAAATGCTGCGGATAACTTGATTAAAGTTGAAAAAGAAAATGGTATTTCAAAGATTATTATTTAAATATCATTTTTTTATTATTTTTTTAAATTAACTCGTCTGCATCTTTTACAGAATCAATAATGCAGTTTGCATTCCATCCGACGATAGTTGCCGCTTTTTCTTCCAATATTTCAGGTACTTCTTCAAGTCCTAGTGGTCTTACTAATACTATTGGAATATCATATTTTTCACTTGCATTCATTAGATGTTCGAATAATTCCTTGTTGTCATTGTAGAGGCCTGTAAGCAATATTATTCTATCGACTTTACTGTAGAATTCTTCACTGGCATGTTCATAAGATCCGGAAATTGATTCTTTCCATAAAAAATCTACTTTTGAATATAATTTTTCGGTAAATTGACCATATTCATTTTTTTTATCAATACCATTTGATATAATTAAATTGTAAATCTTATCATCTTTTTCATCTTCAAACATTAAATCACCTTGCTTTTAATTTAATGTTCATATTATAAAATTATTTCTTTTTACAAAATATTTATTAATTCTAAAATAGTAAGTTAATGTATAGAAATTATTTTTTTTGAGGATTAGTTTTTTATGAAAGCGGCGGTTATAGGTTTAGGTGTAGAAGGTAAAAAAGCAGTTAATTCCCTTCTAAGTCATGGTTGGGAAGTTTATGCTAGTGATTTGAATATTAATGTTGACTTGGATGGTTTGGATTTGCCACTACTTTCCATGGATATGTTGGATGATGAACAAACTATTTCAATTGTAGGAGAAAACATTACTGTGGATTTGGGTTTCACTAATCCTTATGCTATTGAACAATGTGATGCAATAGCTATAAGTCCCAGTATGTTTGGTGGACCATTTGCAGAAAGATTATTGGAAAATGGACAACTTTTAAGTGATGTAGTTACAAATCATAAAGATATTTTCACAATTGGAATTACCGGAACAAACGGCAAGACAACTACTGTTCACATGTTAAAAACCATTTTGGAGGACGCCGGTAAAAAGGTTTTAGTTGGTGGAAACGGTGGCGGAGGATTTTCAGGTTATTATGATTTAATTCTTGAAGCTAACCAAGGAGACTATGATATTCTATTGGTCGAAGTATGTGATATGACCCTTGATTTTTGCAGGTATACCTTTGATTTTGACATGATTGGTCTTACTAATATCGGTAATGACCATATGAATGTTCATAAAACAATTGCAAATTATAAAAATTCATTAGTTAGGTTTTTTGAAAATAAACTGATTTTTACCGCTTTCAATCAAGATTTTAATGCAGATTTTAAAGAATCTGCAAGTAAGACTATTCCTTATTTTGAATACCAGGACGAATTGCAATTGTTCGGAAAGTTTAATTTACTTAATGCCGGTCTTGCCAGCGCCATTGCAAGGGAATTGAAGGTTCCTAAAGATGTTATAAGATCTAGTTTGAGTGATTTTCAAGCTGTCGAGGGCAGATTGGATGTTTATAAAATTAATAATGCGTCAATTTATGTTGGAAAAACAGATAATTCCGATGCTTTAGCATCTATATTGTCTGAGAAGGATTTCTATGCAATATTTATTGGAACTCCAAGGCATAATGAAGAGCATAGGCTGGATATTTTAGATGTTGCAGTTAAATATAATCCGGAAGTTATTGTACTGTTCCCAGGTTTGGAGAATACTCTAGACATGGCAATTTACAGGCTTAATTCATTGGGTTATGGCGGAAACATTATCACAGTTAATTCTTTGGATGAAATAATTGAATTGGTTGCAGAATATTCTCATGAAGAGGCTATACTGATTGGAGGAAATGGTCAAGAAACAATTATTGAAATTCAAGAAAGGATAAAATTGATATCTGAAAAATTATCATATTAATAAAAATATTTTTATAATACTAACAATATACTAATTAATTGTTATAAATTTTATAGTGACATAAATCTTATAAGATAGTTATAATTTAAGGTGTAATAAATGAGAAGTTGGAGAAGAACATCAGTTGTAATATTTTTAGCATTAATATTTGCTTGTATTCTTTTATTTGCTTTTTCATTTGTAAATAGTGCCCCATCTACTGGTCAAACAGTTGCAGATACTTACAATATTTCTGTCGGACAATCAATATTTGATGGTGACTCAATCGTAGGTCAAAATAAAACTGTTGAAGTTCCATTATTAAACAATTTTGGATTTTTAACTCATCAGCTTTTAGCTTTTGATCTTCAGGGGATTTTAATGTCCCTTTCGACAGGTGTAGTTCCATTTGATTTTACAGCAGTATCTGGAGAGGGTATTGATTCATATGGAAATGCAAAAGATATTGACGGACCAGGGTATGTAACTTTTGAGGGCGACAAATTAGCTGTTAAAGGCCCAGATACATATGTATGGGGTTACAGTGAACCTTATAAACTTTTATGTAAAACTTCTACTGGAGTGGATGTAGTTGAAAACGGAAAAGTAATTAAATCCGTTCCAGCAGATCAGATTAAGAATTTAAATTATTCTAGTGATTATTATAATAATGACACAATTGTAAGTTGGTATAATTATGATGCTTCAGAAGGTTCAACTTTCACATTGGAGAAAGGAATGACAGGATTTTCAGATAACCGATCTGATATTGGGGCAGATCAGGTTCCGGTAATATTTGGTCAGGATGTTGTTGACTATGCCGCAGAATATCCGACAGGATCACCAATCCTGCTGTATTCAGGTAATTATTCTGAACAAAATGGTGAGGTTTATGGTACTTCATTAGGTTCACATCCAGAATATGGTGATTCAATTAGGGAAGTTAATGCAAGGCAATTTGTAGAAGCTTGGAATGGCACTGTCATACCTCCTAATTCAACCAGTTCAGGTAAAGATTATGTGTACTTCGAATCTGCAAATGATGCATCAGCTCCTGGTGGAAGTGCAGCACACGGTGTATGTCCTTCAGCTAGAGCATTGAGAGGTGCAGTACTTGCGGAAGGATTCGGTTTACCTGTAGGTATGGATGGAAGTGAAAATGCAGTATTGTTCGGTTACAACCCTGCTAGTGACATTACTGTTACAAATAATCACGATTATCCAGTAAAAATCAACATGTGGACTGAAGGTGAAGGTACCGGAATGGGTATCTATTGTCAAATTACAAGATATATTCCTAATAAGTGAGTATATCTCTCTTTTTTTTCTTTTTATGTCTATTTCAACTGTTATTACTGCTGCCGGAAAAAATTCAAGAATGCGAAAAGATCAGCTGGCCAGAAACATTGATTTAACAAATAAACTTATTTTACCATTTGGCGATAAGACAGTCATAGAGACAACAATTGATAATGCATTATCCTCAAATGCAGGTGAATGTATTGTTGTACTAGGTCATTATGCTAGTGAAATAAAAGAAGCTATCTATGATAATTATCATGATAAGGTGAAATTTGTTGAAAACAATCCTGTTGATGTAGGTTTATCAACATCTCTTTTCAATGGTTTGTCAAATATAGATTCTGATTTTGCATTATGCATAACTGCTGACCAGCCAACAGTTTTGCCCGAAACATTTGATAAAATGATTGAGGTAAGTCAGAACAGTGAAGATCCTTTCCATACAATTTCAATTTTAAGGAGAAGAAAAACAGGATTGCTTGACACTGCTGAAGGATTAGGAATGCCTTTTGTAGCACCAAGGCAAAATTTAATGAAATATCTTGAAAATGAGGATGACAATTTAAATCCTATTTTGAGGAAAATCTTTGCTGATGGTTATACATTTTATGGAATAAAAGAAAAAAATAAAAAAGAATTATTAAATATCAATCACTATGAAGACTATTTGAATCTTCTAGATTGATTCAAGTCCGGAAATTACTTCATCAATCATTTCAGAACTGATACCAACAGTCATTTCGTTATCTTTAATGTCTGCTGCTTTTCTTGAACCGTCACAACCTAATGTGAAATTAACTCCTTTTGAAAGGTATGGGTTTGCAAACGCATCTCCACATAATGATTGAATGCCTGCAAATGAAGGTTCGATTTTTGCACCTGTTTTGTAAACGATACTTTGTGCAAGTTTCATTCCTCCAACAGGTTCTGTAATGACTTCAATAACGTCAGCTTCAAAATCTGCTTCATCTAAAGGAGCATAGATAATTCCCCAGTGAATATCTTTAATAATTGAAAGTTTGCTTGTAAGTTTTTTAGCGGTTTCCAAATCTTTAAATCTTCCGAGTGAGAAATATTTTTCACCGTTTGCTAATTTTTCAGGCATGTCTCTTAGTCCGATAGCTCCTGCTCCGCCAAGACACATTTGCTGTTCTATGGTTGAGTAAAATTTATCGCCTAAAGATGCTTTTCTAACCATTTCGCAATGTCTGATTTTTTCATCAATTAAATCATAGCCTTCAGGAAGGTCTTCTTCGGTTTTTATTAGTTTCATTGCAACAGGTTTGGCATCAAGTTTAATTTTACTTTCAATCGCTTCACAATATTTTTGATTTTTTTCTAAAGTAGAATTAGCCATACAATCACCTAATTAATTATTATGTATTATGGGACTTTAAAGTCTTTTGTTATGTCAGTGTTATTTTTACAGAATGTTTTAAAGTCACATGCTAAGCAGGTTCTCTCATCCGCATCTGCTTTCCACGCATCTTGTATTTTACATCCTTTCATTTCTTTTATTAGTGAGTTTTCAATATCGCAGACAACCCTATCAAATTTGTCCAATGCCTTTACCCGTTCTTCTTCATTAATTTCAATAAATCTGATGGAACGGGCAATTTTGAATTCCTCACTTAAATTAGGCATTTTTTCATCTTCCTGCCAGTCTAAAATCAACTGAATATCATCACCAAATTCACCATTGTCAGGAATATCGGTTAAATCATTTACAATTTCATCTTTTATCAGGACCAAATCCTCTTTTGAAGGGACTAGTTCATTCAAGTAAAGAATTATTCCTGCAGATATGGTTTTTGCATCTTCTTGTTTGGATCTGAGCCATGAATAAGTTAGGATTTGCTGCTTGTGGTTTTCCCATTTGTCTTCGCTGTGAGGTTTTGTAACTTTAACTGGAGGTCTTTTCATTCCTTTATAATCAATAATTATTTCATAATCTTCAATGTCGGTTTCTTCAAGATTTTCTTTAATAAAACTAATGATTTTATTGTCATAATTGTATAATGTACTCTGTTCATGAATCGTATTTATTTTTGCAGACGTTAACACATCAACTACACCATTGATTCCATAATAATTGGATC
>NZ_JBGULU010000156.1:0-20757 GCF_045116495.1 Methanobrevibacter sp.
AACAAACCTCTTTCAGATGGAGAATCATCCTGTTTTAAAATGTTAAACAGAAATTCCATATCCTTTAAATTCTCATTATTAACAGCAGCTTCCAGAATGCCTGTATTTGTATTATTTTCAATGAGTTCTTTTAAGACAACTTCGTCAGTAATTTTTTCAATGGCAAATTTGCGAACAATAAAATCTGAATGATTGCATGCTATATCAATTAGGGATTCCTCATCTTCTATGCTATTGATATAATCTTCAATTTCCTTTTCTGAGTTTAGATACCATTTAGGCATTTGAGAAAGATTAGTATATTTAAATGTGCTTTCAACATTTACATAGCTTTCTATATTCCAATCATGCAATGCATAAATATTTTCCAATGAACTGCACTCCCTAAACATCTCAAACATATTTTCGATGTTGTCTAATTTCCAATCTCTTAAGTATGAAATGTCCTTTAAGTTAACACATCCATGAAACATTGATTCCATAGTTTCTACATTGCCAACATTCCAAGATTTTAGACCTTTTAATGAAGTTAAATTTTCACAAAGTGCAAATGTTCCCTGCATATTTTCCACATTGCTTACGTCCCATGATTCCAATGGAGAAATATCAGACAGGAGTATGCAATTTTGAAATAATCCTCCCATTGATTTTACATTTGAAACATTCAAATCATCTAAAAAAGAAATATCATTTAATGAATAGCAATTAAAAAACATTCCTTTAATAGATTTTAAATTAGAGCTATCCCATGAATGCAGACCTAAAATGTATTTTAAGGAATTACAGTTTGAAAACATTAAAGATAAATCGGAAATCTTATCTGAAATTCCTTTAACAATTATGGATTCAAGAGATACTAGATTGGAATAATTACCTGAAAGAAGTAATCTGTCGGATAAGTCTTCACTAACATACAAGACTTCACTTTTATCCTTGACATCACTCCAACTAGTTAAATTAGTCCCATCCTTTAAGATTATAAGGACATCCAAGTCCCCCAAATCATAAATGCTAGAAGTTGTAGTGTTTAATTTTTCAAATTCCTTAAAATACCTATTTCTTATATCTTCATCAAGATCAGGATTGTTAATCATGACCAATTTTGTTCCTAAAAATTTTACAAAAGGGTTTTCCTGTTTTGAAAGATATTTTTCAAGATTATCAATCAGTTCAACTAATTCATCATAGGCTGAATCACCATCTCTTGCAAAATTTGCCCAGTAATGCAGATCATTATTTATATCTTTAATGAACTCCTCTGCGAATTTTACAGTACTATCACATATGACCTTTTCGCCTACTTTAACATCTTCATTGAATGTAAATGTATAATACCATCCTTCAGCATCAAAAGTTACATTCTGACTCTCTCCACTTTCAAAATATTCAAGTAAAGCTTCAAATACCATAAATGGAAAATCATCAATGTAAGATACCCTATCATAAAAATTTGGCAAATCCCATTCAACCCATCCAAAATGTGGTTGTGTAATCATGTTTATTCCTCCAAACTATCTAAATTAATATTTTTAAATTCCAATAAATTATTAAATATTTAACTACATTCATATTGTTTTCTTCACTGCCCTACTGAAAATCTCTGTTAAACCAATATAGTTTTTCTATTATCCATTTGAATCCATATCATCATTGGAATTATCTATAGTCATTCCCAGTAATGCAGCAACCAGGAACCATGAATATGCCTCTTCATCAATTGGCTCATATTCTGTAAGTCTTTTATTATATTCCTCCTGTGAAAAATCATCTAAAATTGTTTTAACTAACTCAACATCAAATCCTTTAGCCATTAATAATGCTGCCGCAACCAAATTAGCATCTTTAGGAAATCTTTGAGCCCATACTGCAAACTTCAAGATCAATACAGGACTTTGACCTTCAAAATCCTTATTTTCTAACATTTCTTCAAATATTTCTTTGAAATCCCTTGCATAATCATCATATCCTTCAGGAAATTCAGTGCTGGATTCACCTTCACCAGATTCAACAGTTACCGTTTCATTTTCTTCATCATTAGATCATTCATCATGAACAGCATCATTTTCATACGGCAGTACAGGCTGTGTCTCATCAACTTTCAAACTTTCGTCAACAATATCACAGTCATTGATTTCTGTTTCAATTAATTTTAATTCCCCTTTATTTACAATAACATTACCTTTTTCTGCAGTATTGTTTTCAAATTTGGAGTTTGAAATTTTCAGTTTTGATGATTTTGTTGCATCAAATACTCCTGCAGAACCATCAGCAGAATTGCCTGTGAATTCTGTATCGCTGATGTTAATGTCACCCATAGTGTGAATCACTCCACCGTCAACCTTAGCGTGGTTATCCTTAAACAAGGATTTTTCAATGCTGATTACAGAATCAGGCAAAACAATCATTGCTCCACCATTTTTCCCACAGCTATTTTCCATGAATTCTGATTCGGAAATATCTAATTTTCCATTGTTGTAGATTGCGCCACCGAATCCCTGAGCATCAGATGGTAAAATTATACCTGGGCAATAAATATCAAAATTTACACTGTTTTTTGTGAATTTGCTTTTTATAATTTGCAAATCGGATGTGAAAGTTGCTGCTATTGCACCTCCGACACCACCTGAAGAATTATTTTCAAATTCACAATCGGAAATAATCATCTTTTCGTCATTAATGATTGCACCACCCAATTCAGATGAGGCATTATTGCAAAACTTACAGTTTTCGAATTTAACATCACCAATGTTTGAAATTGCACCACCCATTTGTGAAAATGCATTTTTAAACACGAGATTTTTAATTGTAACTTTCTTTGCATCAATTTTGAAAATTGAAACCTTCTCATCAGCATCAATTAAATGGTTTTGACCATCAATCACCAAATCATCCACATCGATTTTGATTCCCTCTTTGTACTCTTCAGCTTCACCATCCTCCAGACAAACATCTGATGTTAATGTGACAGTATCTTTATCAGAATGGATTAATTCATCCAATTCCTTAAATGTCCTAGCTGGAAACTCTACAAATTCCAAAACATCTTGCAGAATCATATATAACTGATTATAAGACCCCTTATCGGTTGCACCTTCCCTGCTTATGCGATTTAGATAATTGTCCCTAATATCTACAGGATCCAATGTCAAAACATTTACAATAACATCCGCCATGACGAAATTTGATTCATTTGACCATATTTCTCTCCAGATTTCAAGAAATTCACCCATTTCATCATGCAATTTATTCTGGACGGTAAATTCCTCATCATTGAATTTAGGGAAGTACTTCAGAAATTCACGTGCAAATTCATGCTGTGTTAGCTCCCGCACCCAGTCCATTTCACCATTCAGGTAATGTATATCACCACCAGCAAATGGAATATCCGCTTGTTGGTCCTCCAAACAGTACACCTTTCCGAAATGAGTAACATTAACTGTTGAATCTTTAAAATTACAATCTTTAATTACTGTTTGACATTTTGGAGCAATGTCTGATTGGTAAAATGTTGAACTTTTCAAAACGAGATTACCCATGGAAGTTCCTTCGATAGATGTTTCATCAATACGAGGATTAAAAAATTCACAGTCAATAACTATAAGAGAACTTTCAACACTTTTAATATCACTAGCTCCTTCAAATGAAGCATTGTTTCTAAATTCAGAGTTGATAACTGTCAAGGAAGACAATTCATCGTTTAAAATAGCACCCGCATATTTGCCACCGACATTGCCGATGAATTTGCAACCGTCGATATTTACTTCACAGAAGTTTACAGAAATTGCACCTACACTATGATCAGCATTATCCCTGAAAGTACACTTGTAAAATGACAATTTGGATTCAAATGCTGATACCGCACCCCCTTTCAGGCTGCTGAACATTGAAGTTATTGAATTACTGACAGGTTTTGGTGTCGCATTTATGATAGTAATATTTTTAAATGTGACCTTTTTATTTTCAATGTTAAAAATACGTGCCTTGCCTTTTGCGTCAATCTGATAGCCATTACCATCGATTGTTAAATCATCAGTTTTGATTTCAATTCCTTCACCATATACCAGTTCTTCGGAATCCTCCAAAGTAATATCAGAAGTCAGTTTGACTTCATTTTTGCCTGAATTGACCAAATCATCCAGATATTTGAAATTATTGCTTTTCTGTAGTCTTCTTAAAATCCTATCTTGAAATGTCATTTTTCTGCCTCAAAAATCATTTATTCTTCTTATTCCATTCACAAACCTTATAATCATCCCCACAAATAGCTGCATAATATAACTTGTCAAATCCTTCACTATATCTCGGATATTCAAGCTTTGCATAGGTTGCCCTGATGCCAACATTGGGAATACAAGCCTTGCCTTCACGTTTAGAGTTCCTTGAAAGACAATCCCCTATTGATGATTTGAAATAATATCCATGAATTTCATAATCTTCATCTTTCAGGGCATCAAAATACCTTTGCCTATCTGCACGTGTCGGATTTGTATTGTCAACGACAAATGAATTTCCATTTTCAATGCATTTGCTCAAGAGTATTTTTTCCCTTTTTCTCTTTTTCAATGTATCCAAGTTAATGTGAACATAATCAGAGAAATATTTACGGTAGAATGTTGATTTACCGCTTGCCTGAATTCCTATGAAAATTACAGCTATTTTTTGATTCATATATTCTTTTAAGCATAATCTATTAAAGTCTTTAATTCACCTTCCAAATCTTAATCATTAATCTGATAATTTAAAAAAAACACAACACCTAAGAGTCATAGCTTTTTCCTTGAATCTTTAATGTATTTTCACACAGGTTAGGTATTATTATCCCTCCCTTTTTCCACTCGCTTAAATCTATCTGTATGAGACTATTTAAGTCATGTAAAGAAAAAGCTTTAATGTCAACTGTTAGGATTTACGAAACCAAAAATGGTTGAATATACTGCAAGAGAACATTCATCATTTAACTAGCAATAGTAAATAATAGTAACATTCTTAATCATTATTTACATTAACAGCAAGGATATGAGATTTTGAAGGTAATTTGAAATGTAGATATATGAATCACTGAGGATAGTGTAACATCAAAAACATATTTAATCATTCTATCTTTCAAATCTAGATTAAATGTGCAATCTAATTTTTAAAGTTATATTTTTCTACATAAACTAAAATTTACCATTTTCAAATTTTACAATAAATCAATTCTACACCAACATCATTATCTTGAATCCAATGTTGTTTAATAATTCATATAATTCAAAAAAAAAAAGTAGTTCAACCGTTTTTTATAGAAATCTTTAATCCGTTTAGAATCAATATGTTAAAATACTAAATCAATTTAAATTAAATATTCTACCCAATCTACACTTTACTGAGTTTTTTCAAATATTTCAATGAATTTCAATAATTTTTTAAAAATGAGGTATTAAAAACCACTTCATATGTTTCTCATAACATGAACTACAAACCTCAATATATTAATCATTTCAAATAATAATAAACATCATTTTATCAAATTTATGTTATGGTGAAAATTCATCCATATATTTTTCAGCAAATTCATTGACAGCCCTATGCATCTCAAATGACACATTATTATGTAATTGTTTATACCATTCATGTAATTCTTTATTTGTAGGTTTCAAAGTTTCTGCAGTTTTTTTTATTTTGTACTGTGTCTCCATATCTAAAACAGGAGCAACTTGACCGTTAATTTTTACTCTCCTTAATTGCTCTAAATATAACCCCGCCCAATATAAGTTTGCATCTGAAGGATCATTTTCAGCCCATTCATCAAATATTGGATATAGTTCTAAAAATCTTATGTTATCTACAGCACCTTTAAATTTTGATGCATAATCCACTTTGTCATTTACAGTTTTATTTTTTTTAAATCTATTAAATAATCCCATATCTATCTCTCCTAAAAAAATATCTTAAGATATACTAATTAGATGAGGTTAATCTCAGAATCGCAACATCTTCTATAAATTTACAGTCTGAACCAATATTACACTCAGAATTTTCATTAAAAACAATGGATCCTGGTGTTTCTGCATTATTTAAATCAAATAATGAATTAATAATATTTAATTTAGCTTTATTTTCATTTACAATAGAACCCCCCAACGAAGAATAATTCTGTCTAAATGTTGAACCTTCAATTGACATATTACCATCATTTAAAATAGCTCCTGCTTTAGATTTAGAGTTATTTTGTTTTAATAATGAGTTAACAATAAGCAATTTCTCTGAACCGGAATTATAAATAGCTCCACCATATTTCCCAACATTATTCAAAAATTGAGATTTGCATATGTTTAAGTTATTTTTATTTAAAATTGCGCCTCCAAATCCTTTATTTGCTTCATTTTTAATAAATGAACAATCAGTTATATTCATATCGCCCAAATTAGATAAAACACCCCCATTTGATGAAAAACTATCATAAAAAGAACAAGATGATAGTTCAAATTTGCCTCCCATGTTATATAAACATCCGCCTTGATTTTTAGAATAATTATATTTAAAAATGGAATTATAAACATTAGATTTGCCTAATTTATTTGTAAGAATGCTTAAAAATTTAGTTCCGTTATCTAAAAAAAAGGAATAAATACAATCGACATTCCCATTTTCATTGCAAACAATAAACTCATTAGAGCGATTATTTATAAACTGAGATTCACAAATCTCTACTTTAGCATCATTCATAATTATACCTCCATTTTTTAAAGAATTATTTGAAAAGGTACAATCAGAAATATTTAATACATTATTATTTTGAATAATTGATACATCATTAAAAGCTTTAAAATTATCAAATTTACAATTTATAAAAGAAATTGAACCATTATTCTCAATTATTGAAAAATCTGCAGAGTAACAATTCTTAAAATAAATATTTGAAAAAGTAATATTTTCACCAGAAATTTTAAATAACTTGCTTATATTTTTACCATCAATCTCAAAACCATTACCCTCAATAGATACATTATCTTTACTAATTACGATGCCTTCAATATATTCTTTATCCTTTTTAACATCAAAAACTATGTTTTTTTCCAATTTGATAGTATTCTCATTCAATAATTTATCATTTAAATAAGAAAATGATTCAAATTGTTTATTATCCCTATTTTCATTAATAAATCCTATATTTAATACTATATCCAATTCACCATCATAATTAGTTATAACCATGTTTCCATTATTAAAAAATGGTTCTAGCCCATCTAAATTAATATTAAGAATATTAGGGTTATTTATAGAACTTTCACCATAATTGCAAATCAAATCAAACATTTTAGATTTATTATTTTCAAAACGGTCATTTAAAGAACTAAAGACAGATTTATTATAAATCACACCACCATAAGAGTCTGAAACATTTTCTTGGAACACAACATTTTCAGTTGACAAATTTCCATTATTTAATATTGCACCACCATCATCTTCAGAATAATTATTTATAAAAGTACAATCTATTAACTTTAAAGAAGCATCTTTAACAATTCTTATAGCTCCTCCACCATTAGTATGTTGATCAAAACGACTAAATAATTTTCCGTTTTTAAAAGTAATATTTTTTAGAGTGATATTTTTACCTAGAATAGAAAAAAATCTTCCATTGGAATTCGCATCAATAGTTATTCCATTGCCATCAATAACTAAATTATCTTTAATCAGCTCAATTCCACCTTCATAAAAATCAATTTCACTGTTTTCTAGAAAAACATCCTCTTCTAAAAAAATTGTTTCATCATTATTTAAAATCAACTCATCCAAATCATAAAAAGAAAATCTTTCTTGAATAATAACTTTTCTATTATCTATAGTGCCATTATTTTCAATTATATCTTCATTTTCTATTTTTATAACCATGTGCCCATAATTTAAAATTGTTTTAAATTCATTTGAATTTTTAAAAATTGAATTGAATAAACTCAGTTGTCTTTCATTGCATATATCTGCAGAAAAGTCATTCATCGAAGAATTATTTTCAAAATGAACATCATTAATATTACATTCAGCACCTAAATTACAAATTGTAGATAATATTGAATAATTATTATTAAAGTTACCTCCGGAAATATATAATTCTGCATTATTTCCATTCATTAATAACGCTTTTGAACTAAGATTATAAAAATTAGAATTAATAATATTTAAAGAACCCTCATTTAGAATATTATAACAATCAACATTTACTCTATCATCATCAAAAAATTCGCAATCAACTAGTTTCATATCAGATTCATTGAAAATATTTGAAGCATTATTAAAAGAATGATTATTATTAAATTTAACATCTTTTAAAGTTGTTTCACCAGAATTATATATTGTTCCCTTAGCAGCAGAATTATTTAAAAATGTAGTATCAAAACAATTTAATACTGCTGATGATACCGAATATATTGCACCACCCAATATGGCATTATTATTTTCAAATACAGTTCCATCATTTATAATCATATAATAAAAATTACAAATAGTTCCATCACGTGATTCATTTTTTTCAAACCTACAATCACTTACAGTCATATCTCCATCATTAAAAATAGCACTCCCCGATGGGAAATATAAGTTATCCAAATCTAGATTATTATACTCATCTAAGCATTTATTTTCTAAAAAATTTGAACCAAAGACTTTGCCTTTACCCATATTATTTGCTATTGAACCCCCAATAAATGAAAAATTACTTAAAAAATCACAATCAGTGAAATTAAAAAATCCCTTATCATAATTATTTATTACCCCTCCAAAAGTAGAAGAATTATTAGAAAATATATTTTTAACAGATGTTAAATTTCCATTATTTGAAATACATCCACCAATATCTGAAGAATTATTTTTAAAATTACATTCATTCAATATTAAAGAGTCTAAATTCATAATGGCTCCAGCTTCTTTAGCACTATTTGATTTGAAATTACAACTTTCCAAAGACATTTCAGAATAAGAAAGAATAGCTCCTCCACCAGCAAGAGCATTATTATTAATAAAATCACACCTTTTTAAAAATAATTTTCCATCATTATAATTTAATATAGCTCCTCCCGATTCATTAGCAACATTATCTTCAAAAATACATCCTTCTAAATCCAAATAACCATTATTTAAAATACATCCGCCATTTATTGCACTATTTTTAATAAACATTGTATTCTCAATTGACAAGACACTAGTGTTAACTATTGCGGCACCAGCTAACTTAGGATTTATATTATCTTCAAACGTGCAATTAAGAATTTTTAAGCTAGAATTATCTTCAACAGTTATTGAAGCGACACCATTTATATTTTTTCCATTTTTAAAAAATATATTTTTTAAAGTAATATCATGACCTTTAATAATAAAATGATTTGTTTCATGATTTGCATCAATAACAAATCCATTTCCATCAATAACTAAGCCATCAACATCCAATTTAATACCAAGATTATATAAATTATCTTTTAACGAATCAAAAGTAAAGTCTGAATCTAAAATTATCTCTTTTCGACCACTATGAACTAAATCATCTAAATCAATGAAACTTTTTTTAGAATTGAAATAATCTGCATCTGAATTTTTTTCATCAGAATGATTATCATTCTGAGTTTCATCATTTTTACTTAATGCTTTTTTAATATTATTAAAAAATCCCATAAAAAACCTCAAAATAATAATCTAAATTATAATAATCCTATTTTTGAAGAACAAAATCATAATCCAGCAGGGGTATTATAGAACCGTCCCCTAATATTTCATCAATCATTTGAGGTTCCATTCTGCCAAAATTTACTAAAACTGTTTTAGTCATTGATTTATACCAATCATATAAAAAAGCATCAAGAGGTACGGAGTTTTTACCTCTTTGCATATATTCAATAATTTCAGGATTAGGTAATGCATGAGCAAATGAAATAACAACTGCTAATTGAAAATTCGCATCAATGAAACAATTACTTTCCCACGCTTTTAATAAATCCAGAATATACTTTTGTAACTTTTGACGACGATTTACATCGGCATTTCTAGAATCATGTTGTATATCCTGATAAACTTTTGCAAAATCCTTACACTTCAACTGATCTATATCAGGATATTCAAATTCATCTTTTTTTTTAAATCTATTAAATAAACCCATAGTTTCACCATTTTTTAATTTTAAAATTCAAAGAACCTTACATTACCTAAAGCATCTCCGACAACCAATTTGTCATCTTTAATACCAATTGAGGTTGCAAAAATATCTAAGTAATATGTATATTTGCATTCTTTAGAATCAATATCCCAGAATTTTATGGTATTGTCTTTACTTAGACTAATCAATTGAGATTCATCAACATAAAGATTGGTTATGTCCTTTTCATGGGCATCTAATTTTACAGGATTACTTAAATCCAAATCCAATATGACTATGGATCCGTTTTCATAACCTGCAATTACCTTATCTCCAGAAATTCTAATCTTGGTGACAGGAGATGCAATTTGACTGAAAGTCTCTCCACTTGGATATTTTACAACATTTCCATCTTCAAATCCTACAAATATCTCATCGGAGTCAAATTTAGTAGCCAATGTGGTTGCAACATTATCAAATTTAGTTTGATTGGTTGATAATCTATCTTTTTCAATGAAAATGACACCTGACTTATTCTGAGCAATGTCAATAATTTCTTCAGAATTAATTGTTTCATCTTCAATTTCCAATTCGATAGCTTTATTCTCTTCTGTTTCAACAGGACTCCACATTTCATCAGTAATCTTGCAGGTAGCTATTTTATAAATCTTTTTATCATTTTCATCGGTTTTTACACCTGCAAAGACCAATTTTGAATCTTCACGGTTATATGAAATTGAATTGCATCTGAAATCGTTTGAATATTTGTTGATGAATTCTTCATTATCCAAATCCCATGTGAAAATCTCACCATTATCTGATGCGGTTATCATGTGACTGCCATCGATTTTGATTGACAATACGGATTCTGCATGCCTTACATTACGATCTGCTTCAACCTTTTTATTCAAATCTATGATGCTTACATCATTGTTTTCATTTCCAACAATGACCCATCTATGTTCATCGTTAATGTGATAGTCTATTGCAGTAGGTGATTTGATACCTGTCTGAATATCTATTACTTTATCAAATTGAGGACTTGCCGGCTGTGGAATATCCCAAACCCTCATTACACCCATATCTGAGATGGTTATAATTTCATTTTCATCTTCCAATGTTTTTGCCTGCATGAATTTATCATTTGGGCTGCAGACACGTTCTTCAGCAATACTTTCTCCACCACCGGAGTTCTTAAGGGTGTTCCAGAATTTCATCTGTCCGTTTTCTGAAATCAGTGTTAAAAATCTTTTGTTCAATCCCATGAACCTTATCTCTTCAGAGGAATCTATTTTGGTAGATGAATCATCCTCATCATTTTGTTGATGGTGTTTATTGTATGCCTTTCTCATTTCATACACGTCCCATCCGTCAACTTCACGTTCATCACAAACAAGAATCGCTTCGTTTCTTCTTGGAACCAGGATTTGATTGTAGTTTTTAGCATCAATATCTTCTCGTCTACGCTCTTTTGTTTCCAAATCAATTGAATATACTCCTGAATGTGAAACTGCATATATTTTTCCATATGTGTCAGAAACATAGATATCCTTGAGTTCTGATTCAGAATTGATATTAGGGAAGTCTTCTGTATCACGGGTGGTCAAATTCCATCTTTTAATATCCCCACTGCCTCTTGCAACATATAGCTGACCATCTTTTAGAATTATCTTAGCAACATTTGAATCGGTTTTTTCAAGATTTTCAAATGTGTTGGCATCAATATCATACAGGCTCAATGCTCCATCAGAACTTCCGAACAGGATCTTATTGTCATCATTGAATCCGATGGCAGATGAACTTTTATTACCGTCAGGCAGCAATCTTTTGATGATTGAGCTTTTTGGAGAATACAGTATGCCACTTGTCGGTTTTATGCGCATATCTTCACTGCTTTGCAAATCATCAAGCAAATCTTTGATTTTTTCATCATTAATTTCATTCATCCTTCCCCAGAATTGAGTTGGAAGTTCATGTGAATCATTCATCAATACAGGTGAAGATAGCTCCAATGCCCTTTTAATGAGATTTAAAGGATGGTCTTCATCGTCACCCAAATTAAGATAATTATAATCAGAAATTAAACTGTAAACATCATTAGATGAATACAATTTGTTTTTTATAAATGAATATGATGAAAGTATTTTTTTCAATTCTTCAGTTTCATTTGATTCATTCAAATAGTATGGGAGCTCCATATAAGGCCTTGCAACTTTAGAATCTTCATTAACCTTATTTCTGAAGTAGTCTGTTAAAAGTTTTATATTGTCATCATAATCATCTGCATATTTATTTCTGGCAGCTTCTCTGAATTTTTCATAGAAAAAGTCGTGACGTTCTTCTTTTCTTGCCATGAATGGCCTTACCTGTCTTAAGTTTAGGTTGACACTGGCTCTGACATCATCTTCGTTTAAGTTATATTTGTCTTTAAGGACAGTGACTATTTCTTCTTCGGACAATCCACCATCACGTGAAGTGGCAAGAAGTGAAAATAGAGGTTTTGCTATTTCCAAATTATCTCCGCGAACTTTTTCGTCTTCTTCCAATCTTTCAAATACATGCGTAAATGCAGTAAATGGAGAATCACCAAAGCTTGTAATTTCATCTTTAAGCTGGTCAAATGAACCGAATACTCTTAACTCGGCAAGCAGGATTTTTAAGAAAAGAGGGTTTGTAGATCCTTTGAAGTTGCAGATTTCATGTATTTCCCGTTCATCCAGTTCTTTTAAGTAATTGCTTAGATATGATTTGATAATTTCATTTTTCTCAGCATCCAATTCGTTTAACTCTATTTCTTTGGATACATTATTGAAAGTAAAATCAGTCTTTTTAACACCAATAACAGTTTTGGATGGATATTTTATATCGTTTAATTCTTTTAATAACATTGAATCATTGCTCATTAAATCAACAATGACAATCTCATCATCAGACAGTTCACTGATATGGCTTTCAAGTTTGGATTTGATACTTTCGGCATTGCCCGAAATTTCGCATACATCAAAAATTGTCTTTTGACGGCCAAATTTACTAACTGATTTTTTAAGCTTGTCACTAGGACATGCTGATTTTTCATTATAACTACATCTGAAGTTTTTGACATTGCCTGTGTACTTGTCATTGAAAATATGGAAAATCAAGGATTTGTCATATGTCAAATCAGAATTGACTACACAAATGCCATTGTCTCCGCCATCTGCATAATCTGTAATCTCATTAACAATGTTGGCAATGGATTTTTCTTTTTCATGGTCCAATTTGTCTAATACAAAGCTGGACTCATCTGAAATTGTGTTTTTCTTTTTGATGATTTCAAGTTTATCATGATATTTGATATCCTTTTCAATTTCTTCTTCACTTTTATCATCAGTATCTTCAATATTGACTTCTTTAACACTTATGATAAGTTTTAAATTTTCTGGAAGCTCACCAAACCAGTTGAGCATTTCCATGCCATCTTCCATCTGGTTTATAGCATCAATAACTATTACAACATCCTCATCTTTTGCTATTTCTTTTAAGATATCATTAATGTTTCTTCTTAAGTCAACGATATTTTTAGGATAAATCTCCTTATTGTCAATTCCTGCTTCATCAATTATAGATTTCCATAGAGAATATGTTCGTGAACTTAAATCAGATCCTCCACAGAATCTTTTATATAACCTTTTATTTTTATAATCATCAACATTGTAAAAATTATTTGCGAAAGCCGCAAGAAGCATTGTTTTACCCAACCCCGCTTCTGCACTGACGAGACAGATTTTATTATCATCGCTTTTCACATATGCATCTAATTTATTTGTATATGTTTCACGTGGAACAAAACCTTCACTGTTATTGTGACAGAAGTTTTCCTGCTGGTCAAGCTCATTGGCTAATTTTTTATCATCCTCAGACATGTCAACGGAAGGTTGGACTTTAATGATTTCACTGTCTTCGTTTTCATAGATTTCAGGATTTTTATTGGCAATTTTCTGAATATGGTCTTTAAATTCCATTTCAAACTGTTTCTTGAACTCGGAAATGATGACTTCCTTAAGCGGTTTATTGTCACATTCAAAATCAGTTAATCTACCTTTTCCTTCACCAAACTTATAATGTGAAAGTTCCGGAAGCAATAAATCTTCATCCCATCTTCCTTTGTAATCATTGATGACAACATGAATCTTTTTATTATCATCAAGATTTTCATTAGCAGTGTTGGCTTCAGATTGCTTTTCCTTAATTTTTTTAGCATATTCTACCAATTCATTTTCATGGATATTGAATTCCACTTCGTTTTTAGCTTTAATTTCATCAATAGTTTCCTTAATTATAGGTTCATTAAAGGACTCGTAAAATTGGTCAATTCCTATATCTCTATATTGATAATTATCTAATTTGTCTAATACTTCCTCATATAATTTTTCGTCATTATCTCTTATGTCATGTGTAATTTCTTTGTACAATCCAGGATTTTTAAATTTCAATTCGGCAATAATACACAAATTATTATCTTTTGTAGGGTTTCTAACCAAATCATCAAACAGATAATTGTAAAATTCACAGTCATTATATTGGAAATCATAAATTAATTCAGACACAAATTCAGGATATTCAATTCCATTGTTTGCAAATTCAACTTTAATTTCATTTAAAATCTTATCATGAAGGTCTTTACCCTGTTCATCTTTGCTTTCATTTAATTCATCCATTACTTTTGAAATGGCAACTTGTTTCAGATAATCATTAGTATAAATTAACCTTTGTTTTGGAGAAAGAATATTATTCTCTTTTTTAGCATATTCTCCGTTTCTGAAAAAGAAAATGGAATGTCTGCACTCACCCTTTTCTTTCTCATCTTCATCAATTAAAATTTCTAATGGCCTAAGCAAAGCATGTTCAATTTCCATTTCAGTAGCAGATCTATCCTTTAAATGTCCCATTTCATATTTTTTCTTAGTTTCTTCACTGATGTCCTTATTAAAATTAGGAACCCAACCTCTACGTTGGCCTAAAAAACATAAGAAAAATGGTTTACTTTTATCAACGTGACGAAGACAAGTTTCAATGGTTTTACTGTTACTTGAATCCTCTTCAGTTACACCCCATCTCAAATCAATGTCTGTTAAACGAATGTGGCGCTTTTCACACCATTCTGTAAGTTCAGGAAAAACTTCTTTTACAAGATAATCCCTTTCTGCATGCATATCATTGAATGTACTACTAATAAATACTATTGCATCTTTCCATGTGTCTGTGTTTTCCATAAAAATCCCGCTAAAAATTTTGTGAAGTATTATATACCAAAATTATATGAATTATTATCTATTTTTTTAGATATTTAAATATAGATATAAAGAATTTCATTTACTCATGATATATTTTTACAAAAAAAAGAATTGAACAATACATTTTACAGAAAATATTGCATAAAGCTAGAGTTTTTTTAATTTTGTTATTGTTATTTTTTGTTTTTATAATAAAAAAAAGATAAAATTGATTAAATTTTATCTAATGCCTGGTCCACATCAGCCAGAATATCCTCAATATCTTCAATACCAACAGAAAATCTTATTAAATCCGGAGTTACGCCAGTAGATAACTGTTGCTCTTCAGACAATTGGGAATGTGTAGTTGATGCAGGATGAGTAACCAATGACTTTGCATCACCTATGTTTGCCAAAAATGAAATGAGTTCAACATTTTCAATGAATTTTAATGCTCCTTCATAGCCTGCATTAAGGCCAAATGAAACGATTCCACCATAACCCTTTTCAGCATATTTTTTAGCCACTTCATGGTTTGGAGATGATTCCAAACCGGAATATGTTACCCATGCGACCTTAGGATGAGCTTCCAAATGCTCTGCAACAGCCATTGCATTTGAAGCATGCCTTTCAATTCTTAAGCCTAATGTTTCAAGACCCTGCATAAGTAAAAATGAATTGAATGGAGATGGAACTGCACCGGTATCCCTTCCAACAACTGCTCTGATTCTGGTTGTAAAGGCAGCTCCTTTAAATTCTTCAGCAAATACCAATCCGTTATATGTTGCATCAGGTTCGGACAATGTAGGGAATTTTCCGTTCATCCAGTTAAAATCACCCTTTTCAATGATAATTCCACCTAAAGTTGTACCATGGCCTCCAATGTATTTTGTTGCAGATGACGCAATAATGTCTGCTCCATGGTCAAATGGCCTAACTGAACCTATACCAATAGTATTGTCAGCAATTAAAGGAATATCATGAGAATGTGCAATTTCAGCCAATTTGTCAAAATCAGGAATGTCCAATTTTGGGTTTCCAATTGATTCCACATAAATCGCACGAGTCCTATCATCAATGGCTTTTTCAAATAATTCCGGAGATTGTGAATCCACAAATGTTACTGTACGGCCCAATTCCTCCAAAGTATTTTCAAAAAGTTCATAGGTTCCGCCATACAGGTTATCGGCAGATACTATATTGTCTCCAACCTGAGTCAGGTTGATGATTGCGTAAAAAATAGCTGCCATTCCAGAAGCGGTTGCATATGCGGCAGTTCCCCCTTCAATAGCTGCCATTCTTTTTTCAAAAGCTTCAGTGGTCGGATTTGTAAGTCTTGTGTAAATGTTTCCGCCTTCCTTAAGTGCAAATCTGTTTGCAGCCTGCTGGGAAGACTCAAATACATAAGATGTAGTCTGATAAATTGGTGTTACTCTTGAACCGGTTTCATCAACTTCTTCCTGGCCCGCATGTACACCAATTGTTGAGATATTTTTTTTGTTTTTAAATTCATACGCCATAATAATCAAGTAATATTTCTGTAAAATTTAATATTTATATTAAGTGAAAAATTAAAATTTGAACTGAAAAACAAGATAGAAATACCCCTTGAAGGGGATGAAATTTTTAAAAAATAATTTATAATAAAAATGGAAAATATCAAGTTATTTCCCATTCAAAAACCAAACAGATCCTGTGCATCCAGCATCACATCTACAATGTGAACCTCGAAAGGACATCTGATTTCACATTCCCCGCATGCAATACATTCTGTTGCATTATATTTTAAGTTATTATAATGCTCTTGCACACTTGCAGGAACTTCATCATGATTTTTTGCAAGATCAAACAATTTGTTTACCATTGCAATATCAATTCCTGAGCTGCATGGCTGACAATGTCCGCAATAAGTGCATTGGCCCTTAAATGAATGTTTTGGAGCATTTTTCAATACTTGAGAATAGTCTTTTTCACTTTCGCTTGCACTGCAATACTTCAGGGATTCTGCAAGCTCATCAGGTGTTTTTACTCCAACAAAAATGCTTGAAACCCCTTTTTGCTCCAGTGCATAGTGAATACATTGAACTGGAGTTAAAGCCACACCAAATGGAGAAGTTTCATCTGCAAGCAGATTTCCACCTGCAAAACCTTTCATTACTGTTAATGCTGTGCCATTTTTTTCGCATAATTCATAAAGTTCTGCCCGTTTAGGATTGATGCTTGAAAACTCCCTGTCATAGGCATCTTCACGTCTATATTCTTCAATATCATCCATTGAACCGAACATGTCAAAAGCCGGATTAATTGAAAACATTAACAGTTCAATTTCAGGATTTTGGGCTGCCAAAAGGCCAATGTCCGGATTGTGTGTACTTAATCCAATGTGGGCTATTGTACCTTCACGTTTGAGTTTTCTTACATATTCAATAAACGGACCATTCATTATTTCATTATAGTCATCCAGTTGGTCAACATAGTGAATCATTCCAAAATCCAAGGTATCTATTTGAAATCTTTCCATAAAATCTTCAAATGCAGGAACAACCTTGTCCATTTCACGGGTTCTTACATACTGTTCGTTTTGCCATGTTGATCCTAAATGGCCCTGAATCACCCAATTTTCACGATTATCTTTTATTGCATTGCCCAAATGTGAGCGAACATCAGGTTCACTCATCCAGCAGTCTACAAAGTTAATTCCATTTTCTTCACAAGCTCTAATTAATTCTTCTGTATCTTCATATGGTCTTTCAACTAAAAATTCGGCACCGAAAGCAATTTCAGACACTTCAATGCCAGTATTTCCCAATTTCCTATATTCCATTAAATCCCTCTAATAAATATATAGATTATTATTTGTAGTTAAAAACTAAAAAAAGTATTGATATCAAAAATATAATTATTGATGAATGTAAATTGGCAACAAATCACTAATCCTAGCTTAAAAAAATAGTATAATGTGGTTTTTCAACCACGATTATAATAATCATTTATAATTGCGCCATCCCTAATTTCAATGGTTCTTTGAGCCAATCTTGCAACATCACGGTCATGAGTTACAATAATCAGAGTAGCTCCAACTGATTTTTGAACAAATCTTAAAACATCCAAAATTTTAGCGCCAGTATTTGTATCAAGAGCTCCTGTAGGTTCATCAGCAAGAATGATGGATGGGAAGTTAACCAATGCTCTTGCAATAGCTACCCTTTGCCTTTCACCACCGGACAGCTTATTCGGTTTTTGTTTTCTTTTATCCAAAAGACCTACAGCTTCAATGAAAAGCAATGCCCTTTTGTGCTTTTGCTTTTCCGAAAGACCTGAATCCATCAGAGGAAGCTCCACATTGTCCTGAACTGACAGGTTAGGTATCAGATTGTGAAGCTGAAATACAAAACCTATTTCATGACGTCTGAAATCACTTAAATCTTTTTGGGTTGACAAATCAACACCATTAATAATGACCTGACCTGAATCAGGACTATCAAGTGCTCCCAACATGTTTAAAAGTGTAGATTTACCAGAACCTGATGGACCAATTATCGATACGAAACTCCCCTTTTCAATGGACAGATTAATATTGTTTAAGGCAGTAACCGCACCCTTATCATATTGCTTTAAAACATTTTGCAACCGAATCAATTCCATTTTATCACCTATTCATACCTCAATGCTTCTGTAGGTGCAAGTTTAGATGCCTTATATGCAGGATACACTCCACCAACAATTCCAACTATGATTGTTATTCCAAATGCCAATATGAAAGTTTGAGGAGTATAAACCAAGGAAAAGCCATCAGTTCCAAAGAATTTAACTCCTAATTCAGCTATTAAAATTCCAAATAATGAACCGATTACACCTGATAAAATTGTCAATACCAAAGTTTCTCCCAAAATCATGATTAATATCTTTTTGCTTTTCCAACCGATTGACTTTAAAACACCAATCTCTTTTGTTCTCTCATATACTGCCATTATCATTGTGTTGATAACACCAATAGCTCCAACAATGATTGCAAGACCGGAAATAGCCAGTGAAGCCGAATCAAGAATTCCAATTACATTATCCAACATGGATGAAAGTTCTTCGCTTGTTAAAGTTGAAATATTTTCATATTTCTTTTCTATATTTTCACTAATTGCAGAATCATTGGCATTCTCAGATGTTTTGACAAGAATCGATGACACCTCTTCAGTATCAGTTATATTCTGAAGTTCATTTAAAGATACGTAAACACTGTTGTCCCTATACATGCTGCCCGTTTCATATATTCCCACAACATCAAACTCCGTTCCGTATATTGTCAGATTATCTCCAATGCTTATGTTGTTTCTTTCACAATAGTAACTGCCAACAATGGCCTGTGTTGAATTCTCCTCATAAGCAGACCCGTTTATATCCTTTATTCCGACCAGATTCAATTTACTTGAATCCAAACCATAAACTGTCATTCTAGCCAATGGACTTTGAGACGGCAGGGACGTGTTAACAATTTCTATAACCGACAGCTCTCCGGTTACATCCGAAACATTAGTCATATTCTTTATTTCATCAATTAATGAGGCATTTAAAAGTCCGGAACTGCCACCTATATTTGTTTCATTGGTAACTGTTATTTCCGCTCCACCTTCATTGAATGTGGTTTGAACAGAACTTTCCATTCCGGCAGTAATAAGACCTAATGCAACAATAGTTGCAATGCCTATAGCAATGCCTATGATTGAAAGTGCACTTCTTGTTTTATTTCTAAACGGATTTTTTAGTATTAGTGTAATGAATCTGATAGTAACAACTCCATCAAGTCTAACTGTACTTTATCAAATACTATTATTAAATTGAACATATATCTTTATTCCCTTTTAAATACAAAAATATATCCCAATTGTATTATAGAAAATTTACACAAAAATTTTTATTAAGTATAATCAATAATATTAAACATTAAAATAAAGGTGAAATAATGAATATTGCAATAATCGGTGCAACTGGAAAATTTGGAAGACCATTTACAGCTAAATTACTTGCAAAACCGGATTATCATTTGACATTACTTTCTAAATCTGCAGGTAACAGTTACGAAGACAGCTATAGAATTACGGCAAAAAATATCGATGCAACTAATATAAAAGACTTGAATAAGGTTTTGGGAGATCAAGATGTGGTGTTTTGTGCCGTTTCAGGTGTTGACCAGCCCATTATTGCAAGAAATCTTATCGAATTGAATCCTAAAAGACTAATTTATATGACAGTTGTTGGAATTTACAATGAGCTTTCCGAGGATAATGGCGGCGAGTACAATGTTGAAAATGAGCCTGAACAAATTCCAAACAGAAATGCAGTAGCCCTTATAGAGGGAAGCAGTCTGGATTATACAATTTTAAGATGCGGTTATCTGATTTATGG
>NZ_JBGULU010000157.1:0-6993 GCF_045116495.1 Methanobrevibacter sp.
AAATAAAAAAGTTGGTGATGTAAATTAAACTTCATTTTATTTTTTTTTCAATTTTTTTTCAAAGTTTTTATATTAGTTTAACCTAACTATTAATGTATAAAATTTTTGTTAAGTGATGAAATGTTTGATAATTACAAGAATAAATTTGTTCCATTAATCGTGCCAATAATTTTAATCTTTTTTTGGTATTTGATAACTAATGGTTTAGGATTATTTTCTTCATATATACTGCCAGGGCCGCTTGATGTGGTAAATTCTGCCTGGGTGGTTATTGAAAACGGTAAACTTTTAACAAACACTATTGATACCTTATTTAAAGTGTTTGCTGGTTTAATTTGTGCATCTGTTGTAGCAATTCCTTGTGGAATTTTACTTGGATGGTATAAGACCTTAGAGGATTTATGTACTTTTGTAATAAGTGTTTTAAGGCCTATTCCTCCGGTTGCATGGATTCCATTTTCAATTTTATGGTTTGGTATCGGTACTTTTCCAGCAGTATTTATCATTTTCATGGGATGTGTTTTCCCTATTTTGGTTTATACTATTGACGGTGTTAAAAGAACCGATAAGGTTTTAGTAGAATCCGCTCAGACTTTGGGGGCTAATGATTGGAATGTATTGAAGCGTGTTGTTGTTCCTTCAGCGGTTCCGTATATTGTTTCCGGTCTTAAAGTGGGTATTGGTATTGCTTTGATGTGTACAATTTCTGCTGAAATGATTGGATCAAGCAGTGGATTAGGTTATATGATTTTAACAGCAACTAACCTGTTTGATACAGGTACTACTGTTGTTGGTATGTTAGTAATAGGTTTGATTGGACTTGCATTTGACTTTGTATTTACAAAAGCTCAAGATAGGATATTCTGGTAGGTGTTAAAGTGTCAATTGAAGTAAAAAACATTAACAAATCCTTTGAAGGAAAAAAATCAGATAAATTGTCTGTTTTAGAGGATATTAATTTACATATTGATGATGGGGAGTTAGTATGTCTTTTGGGACCTTCCGGTTGTGGAAAAACTACTCTTTTAAGATTGATAGCAGGTCTTGATAATCCTACCTCCGGCGAAATTGTTGCAAACGGTGAAGTGGTTAAAAAGCCATCCGGTGACAGGGCCGTTATTTTCCAGCAATACTCTTTATTCCCATGGCTGACTGTTCTTCAAAATGTTACCTTTGGTTTGGAAATGACAAACAAGGGAAACAAATCTGAAAATGTTGCGGCTGCCGAGAGATATCTTACAAGTGTGGGTTTAATTGACTTTAAAGATAGCTATCCTCATGAACTTTCAGGTGGTATGAAGCAGAGGGTTGCAATTATTAGATCTTTGCTTAATCATTCACCAATCTTGCTCATGGATGAGCCATTTTCTGCATTGGATATGCAAAATAGACACAAGCTTCAGGAACAGCTCATAGGGGTTTGGAAAAGATTTGAAAATACAATCGTTTTTGTAACCCACGATGTTGATGAAGCAGTATTTCTTGCAGATAAGATTGTCATCATGGATAAGAATCCCGGAAGAATTGCAGAAATCATTGAAGTTGACATTGAAAGGCCGAGAAAAAGAGAATCAGAGGAATTCATAAAACTTCAGGAATCAATCGTTGACAAATTGGATATGGAAGAATAATAGTTTTTGCTATTATCATTCCTTTACTTTTTTTTAAAATTAGATTTTAGAGCATTATAGCTAAATTTTAGCTATCAGTGTTCCATAATTTCCATTTTTTATTCCCTCATAAACATAATCAAGGGATTTTGCAATGCTTGTTTTTAAATCGTTGTTTTTAGCTAGATAAGCAACAATAGCTGATGATAAATTACAGCCTGTACCGTGAAGATTATCAGTTTCAATCAGTTTCTGTTTAATTGCTGTAACATTGCCGTTAATGTTGATGGTGTTGATGCCGTCGAGATGGCCTCCGGTAATGATGTTGCTGCAAACAATTTTTTTAGAGGCTTCAATTGCATCTTCCTCGGTGTTGATGTCAATACCGGTTAGTTTTTCAGCTTCACTGACGTTAGGTGTTGTTAAAATGGATTGCGGAAGCAGATATTTGTTAAAAGCATCTGCTATGTCTTCTTTTGTCAAATCACCGCCTGAAGTTGCAACCATCACAGGATCAACCACGGCTTTTAAGTTGTACTCCTTAACTTTTTTGGAAACCAGTTTAATAATTTCAGGAGAGTACAGCATTCCGGTTTTTATAAATTCAACTTCATATGAATCCATAACGGAATCTATTTGCTCTTCAATGTATTCGGGTGAAATAGGAAGTGTTGAAAAGAACTTATATGGATTTTGTGCAGTCAGTGCAGTTACAATGCCGCACCCATAAACGCCGATTGCCTGAAATGTCTTCAAATCTGCAAAAACTCCTGCACCTCCTGACGGGTCAACACCGGCAATGGACATTACAATCATTCAATCATCCCTGGTGACTTTTAATCTTTCAGATCCACGGTGTGACTCTACACTTATTTTAAGCTCTTTTAAATATTGCCTGGTATGAGTCTTGTCGCCATGAAGCAGTATTTCACCTAAATCTTCTGTCGTATTGACATCCAATGCCATGAAAAATGAATCATGCACCTGAGGATTTAGATTTTTCTTTTCAGCGACCCGAACATGTTTCTTGTAGCTGAATCCTTCAAATTGTGTGTGGATTGCCATAGGTTTCATTATAATCATATTTGTTCCGCCGCCTTTTGATGGAACAATGATAAAATCTAAGCTTTTGGAGGCGTCAATTAGCATTTTCACATTGGTTTTTCCAATCAGGGGGATATCTGATGGAACAATAATGATTTTTCTTGTCTTTCCTTTGCATAATTTCATGGCCTGTGTTAAAGCTTTGTTTAAATTGGAATTGTCATTTTCCAGGATTGCATTCACATTTAAACTTTCAGCATAACTTAATACTTCCTTGTCACGGCTGATAATAAAAATTTTATCGACATATTTTTTTAAAGTATCAGTTACATCATTAAGCATTACTTTCAGGAGCTTTTCTCTTTCGTCTTCTGATAAAAATGGAGAAAGTCGGGTTTTTGCATTTTTGAAAGTAGTAACGGGAATTATCGCATATATGTTATCCATTTCAATCACTTAATACGTTTTAGCTATTAGGGCAATGTATTTTGCATCGTTATCGCTAGCTATGCATTTTCCTTCTGTAACTTCTTCCTGAATACCTAAAACGTCATAGCCAGTTTTTTCTTCAATTTCTTTTCCGACAGCTTCATCTCCACACCAGTAGAATTTAACAACATTTCCGGCTTCAACAAGTTCTGAAATTTCATCTAGGTTTTCAGTGAATTTTACATGTTCGCCCTGGAAATCCCAAGCATTTGAAGATAGGTTTTCGCTGGATTTTTCCAGTAAATCGAGAACATTGTCAGCTAATGAGTCATCTAATGCGATTTCTATTTTTTCTCCTTCGTCCCTTCTCATTGCAACAGTAATGTTGTTTTCCAAATCTCTAGGTCCAAGTTCAAGCTTAAGAGGTGTTCCTTTAAGCTCCCAATCATTGAATTTTTTACCAGGTCTGATGTCCCTGTCATCAATATTTACTCTGATGTCCGCTTCTTCCAGCTGTTCTTTGATTTGTGAGCATTTTGCCAATACTTCCTCTTTTCCTTTCTTGAATAAAATCGGAATTATGGTTACCTGATTCGGTGATACTTTAGGTGGTAATCTAAGTCCTTTTTCATCTCCATGAACTCCAATGACTGAAGCTATTACTCTGTCGGATACTCCTGCACAGGTCTGATAGACTAGTTTGTGCTCTCCATCCTTATCCTCAAAGGTAATGTCAAAGGTTTTTGCAAAAGTCTGGCCTAAATTGTGGATTGTACCAATCTGCAGGGTTTTACCGTTAGGCATAATCACGTCAAATGCCATGGTATAATCAGAACCCGGAAATTTGTCCCATTCTGGCCTTTTAGAAATTAAGTATGGAATTCCCAAATCATCAAAGAATTCTTTATACATTTCAATAAAGTCCTGAATCTGTTCATCGGATTCTTCTTTGGTTGCATGTGCGGTATGGGCCTCTTTAAAAGTGGTAATCTCACGAACACGTATTAAAGGCCGGGTATGTTTTGTTTCATATCTGAATGTATTGACGATTTGATACATTTTAATTGGAAGATCAATATGTGTTCTAATCCATAATGAATACATTGGATAAATTGCAGTTTCACTGGTTGGTCTCAGAGCCAATTTTTCGTTTAATGGAGTTTGGCCTCCCTGTGTTACCCAATATACTTCATCTTCAAATCCTTTAACGTGTATTCCTTCTTTTGCAAGTTCGGTTTCAGGAACAAGCATTGGGAATAGAACTTCATCATGGTCTTTATCCAATAGTTTTTTGATAATATTCATTGAGTGCTTTCTTATTTGAAAACCGTATGGTCTCCAAACTGCCATCCCTTTAATAGGATATCTTGAATCGGTTATATCTGCATTTTCTAAAATATCATGAAACCATTCGTCAAAATTTTCCACCGTATCACCTAAATAATTTTTTATAATATTAAATTATCTGTTTTTAATTAGTATTAAATGTTTATTTTAAGGATTGCTTTGATTAAAAGAAAGTTATTTATAATTATTTTATACATATATATTAATGTATAATTTAATTTAGGAGATATTATGAGTAATAGGAAAATACAAATGCCTCGTGAAGTTTACATTGATCCGGGTATCATAAAGGATACAGGTAAGATATGTAAATCTCTGCGTTTAGATAAGAAGATTTTGATTGTCACCGGTTCCCATACCTATGATGTGGGTGCAGTTCCGGCAATTGAAAGTCTTGAAAAGGATGATATTGAATATGATGTAGTCAAGGTTAGTGGAGCATCTGCCGATTCAATATCTGAAGTTGAAGAATTAATCACACCAGACACTACAGTTTTAGGTATAGGTGGTGGAAAAGTCATTGATGTGGCTAAATTATCTTCATTTAATCAAGGCGTATATTTCGTTTCCATGCCAACAACAGCTTCACATGACGGTATTGTATCTCCTATGGCATCAATTAAAAATCCTGATACTTCAATATCTGTTGCCGCTCACTCTCCAATAGCTGTTATTGCAGATTCTGAAATTCTTGCACAATCTCCATTCAGACTTTTGGCTGCAGGGTGTGCGGATTTGATGGCTAATTTCACAGCAATTAAAGATTGGGAATTGGCACACAGACTAAAAAACGAAACATTCTCCGAATCTGCAGCCGCATTATCAATAATGTCTGCAAATTTAATCACTGACAATATTGCCAATATCAAGCCTAATCTTGAGCCTAGTGCCAGAATAGTCATGAAATCATTGTTCAGTGGAGGAATGGCAATCAGCATTGCAGGTTCTTCAAGGCCTGCCAGCGGATCAGAGCATTTGTTCTCACATGCACTGGATAAGATATTGGATAAACCTGCACTTCATGGTGAACAGTGCGGAATTGGAACAATAATGATGATGTATCTTCATGGAGGAGACTGGAGATATATTAAAAATGCTTTAAAAGCAGTTGAAGCTCCAACTACTGCAGCTGAAATAGGAGTATCTGAAGATGACATTATCGAAGCATTGATGATGGCTCATAAAATCAGGCCTGAAAGATACACAATTCTCGGGGACAATGGAATCTGTCGGGAAGCAGCATATGAATTAGCTTATAAAACAGAGGTGATTTAAATGATTACGTTAATAGGTAAAAGTTTAGCAAAAGAAGGTCAAGAATTTGTTTTTTTAGGTCCTGCTGAAGATTGTGAGGATTGCAGATTTAAATCATCCTGTGTTGGAAACTTGGAAGAAAATAGGAAATATGTCATTGTAGATGTTAAGGACAATGAACAAAAATGTTCTGTTCATGCTGAAGGCGCAGTAGTGCCTGTTGAAGTTGACAGGGCTCAAATTGATTTGCTAACCACTTCCAAAAGTATTTTTGAAGGTTCCACATTTACATTTAATGCTCCCGTGTGTGATGAGGAAACTTGTGAATTCCGTGACCTGTGTTTCCCTGAAGGTTTAATGGAAAATGACAAATGCATTGTGTTAAATCATGAAGGAAAACATAAGGAAGAATGTAAGAAAGGTTATAATCTTAATAAACTTACTTTGGGGTTTGTGATTTAAATGAAAGATGTTAGTAGTAATAATTCCAGTAAAAAGAATGCAGGCTACAAAGCTGCCGAATATGTAAAAGATGGAATGGTTTTAGGACTTGGTACAGGTTCAACAACACATTTTTTCATTGAAAAGGTCGGCATGAGGATTCGTGATGAAGGAATCAGTGTAATGGGCATTCCAACATCATTTCAATCATTGTTAATAGCTAAACAATGGAATATTCCAATAACTACTTTAGAAGAGCATGACATTGACTTGTCTGTGGATGGTGCTGATGAAGTGGATTCTGATTTTAATCTGATTAAAGGAGGCGGAGCTGCTCACACCAAGGAAAAAATTGTTGACTATGCCGCAAAGGAGTTCATTGTTATTGTGGATGAATCAAAATGCGTTGAAAAGCTAGGCAATTTCCCAGTACCTGTGGAAGTTCTACCTGATGCATCCAGAATGGTTATACAACCTCTTGAAGATATGGGGGCTAGCTGTGAAATCAGAATGGCTCAAAGAAAGGACGGTCCTGTAATAACAGACAACGGAAACTTTGTTATTGATGCCAAATTTGACGAAATTGAATCTCCATCTCACCTGGAAATTGATTTAAATTCCATTCCTGGTGTTGTAGAAAATGGAATCTTTTCACAGATGGTCGATAAGGTCATCGTTGGAACTGATGACGGAACCAAAGAATTATAGGTGATATTTTGCCGTTTACAGGTGGGGGAATGCCATTTCCGGATTTAAGGGATATAGGCTATAAGGTAGCCATATTGTTCGGAGTTTTAATTGTAATCTATGGTGTCTTGTGGCTTTTGGCTGAATTAAAAGTAATTCCAACAATATTTTTCGCAATATT
>NZ_JBGULU010000158.1:0-7389 GCF_045116495.1 Methanobrevibacter sp.
CCGAATGGTTGAAGGTAATGTAAAAACCAAGAAATTAAAAATTAGAAAAATGCAAATTAGCAATTATAATAATATTTAATTATAATTTCATACATACTCTAATCAATGAAATATTTTTTTGAAAAATATTTTGTAAAAATAGGGATGTTGTAAATAATGGAAACTAAGAGCATACAAATCAATTTAAAATCTATAGCAATATTTATCCTGCATTTTTTAATCCTTGCAGACATCCTATTTATTACAATAGGTCTTCTATTGGACCTTCCAACAGACCTTTCATATTTTGTCTTATTATTTGACTTATTCATTTGCATAATTCTTTTAAGCGAATGGATTATTAATTTTTTACGTGCGGAGTCAAAAAAGGAATTTTTAAAAGATAAAGACCATTGGCTGACACTGATTGCATCCATACCAATAGAAATATTGCTGCCTGACCTTATTCCAAGCACAAATATTTTAAGATACATAATGCTCTTTAAACTGTTTAGAATAATCGTATTATACAAAAAATTCTTCAGCGGCTTTAAGAAATTCGTCAAAAAAACAAATTTGGACAAAATTATTGGAGCCATATTCGTAACCGTGACACTATTCACCCTATTATATCTGTATTTCGGATCAACAGGCAACCTATTTGAAAGTTTTTATTTTGTGATGGTCACATTAACAACCGTAGGTTATGGAGACATAGTTCCTCAGACATTCAACGAAAAAATAATAACTTTATTGCTGATTATCGTAGGGATATTCATCGTTTCTACAATTACTGCAGCAATGTCATCATACTTAACCGACCGCCTGCTGGGAGGCGAAGAAGAAGAACTGATGGACAGCATTCAGGCTGCAGTTGAAGAAAACACCCATGATATAATGAACGAACTAAAAAATGTTCGTGAAGAAAACAAAAAACTGCAGGATGAAATAAACGAATTAAAAGAACTGATTAAAAATAAATAAAATCCATATTATACAATTAATCAACCAAATATCTTTTTATTTCATTTAAAACATTTTTAGCTTCTGGAATTGGAAATAGTGGATAAATATGGAATAGCTTAGCTCCAGTCACTAATTTTACATTAACACCGTCTCTTTTAAGATTTTCAACATATTTTCTAATGTCACTGTAAAATATTTCATTTTCTCCTGCAAAGATTAAGGTATCTGCCAAATCAGTGTTGTCTCCAAATAAGGGACTTACTCTGTAATCTTTTGTACTTAAATCTCCTGCCCAGGATTTACCTATTTCTTTTAGTCCAATTTCGCCCAGTATCGGGTCATCACTGCTATTATAAGGAGGATTGCTCATTGAAATGTCAACCCATGGAGAAAAAGTTATTATTTTGTCAGGCTGTGCCAGATTGACTGTTTTTAGATATTGGCAGAAGGAATATACAAAACCGCCTCCTGCTGAATCCCCCATCAGTATCAGATTATTTTTTTGAACAAGGCTTTTATACAATTCAGTTATGGCTTCAAAGGCATCGTTTGCACTGTGCTTAGGAGCAAGAGGATAAACCGGTGCTAAAACATGAGCATTTAGTTTTCGTGCCAACAAATAGCAATATATAAAATGCTGATAATTTATTTCACTGATGTAGGCTCCGCCATGAATGTATAAAATTGTATTTTGAGCATTGTCATTTCCGAAGGTGAACACCTGCATTCCATTAAAATCAAAGCTTTTGAAAATGCTTTTGACGGGTTTTTCTTGAGTGTTCAACCTATCATTTATAAAATCATCGGCTTTATTCTTTGAGTCCATATATTCCGGTTTTAGAAACTTTAAAACTGTTTCCTCTATTTTTGCAATGAATGATTTATTATTTGACATGTTAAAAAATTATTTGGTTGATTAGTTCAATGTTTTTATATTTGACTTTAATTAATATTTAAAAATACTGCAAAAAAAATTTAACATTGCATCACTTATTTAAACTATTAATCATTAAATTAATGTTAATGAAGCTTAATAAAACAACCATACTTGGATTAATCTTTATAATATTTGCAGGATTGATTTTTATAACCGACGTGTTTAATCCAATTATCAGACCGGTTACATACTTATTTTTAATGGGTTCCTCAAAAGGAAAGGACATCATGTTTTTTGGTCTTTTAGGATTATTTTTAATCATTCCGCAATTTGTTAAAAAGGATTTCGATAATGAAAAATTTTTGAAAATATCCCTGGTTGTTGGCTGGGTTTTATTAATCTGCGGAATTCTTTTAGAGATAATATTCCGGCTTCAGATGGGAATTAAGCTTAACACAGTCTTTTGTGCCATGTCAAACACAATGAGTTCCACAAGCATTCTGCACACCCATCTGTTAAAGTCAATTTTAGGGGCAGTCATAACACAAATAATTGGTCCTTTCGTTCAAAGCAACATTAACACTGGTGTTGGCCTATATTCATATGTTCCCAGTTTCGGTTTTTTAATAATATTGCTTATCCCAATTTTATTTGCAACTTTGATTTTAGCTATCCGCAATCGCCCCTGGTTTACCAGCATGCTTTTGGCTTTCTTTTCAAGCTGCTTGATTATTGGTGCAATTGACGGAGGATTATTCGGAACTCCCGCCCTTGTCGGAATTCTGGGATTATATCTCATATACAGAAACGGTTATTACCTAAACCGCATATTTTATTCCATTTTAGGTGATGAAAAATCACTTGAAAAAAATGAAGAAATACAACCGGTTTATAGGAATCGCGGATTTAGCGAATGGAGATATATGCTTAACCGGTTACTGATTTGGTTTGTTGTTATTGGAATAATCCTTTTAAGAATTACAATTGCCTTTGCAGGTGCCGAGACAGACTATTACACAGTAGATGTTGTAAACCCAACCGATAATGTTGATTTGGGAAGCATTAACGTTAAAGTCATTGACAATACCACCGGCCTAAATAAAACCACATATCACATTGATTCAAGCTATAATGAAATGAAACTCATTAACGATTTAAATGTTCCACTGAAAAACTCATGTGAATATTATACGGTTTCATGGAACGTCTATTCATATTTAAACTGATATCATGAGAAAAATCTATTTAATTTTACCTATTTTAGCAGGGATTATGTTCGGATCCAGCGGAATATTTGTCCGGACATTAACACAAAACGGAATAGACCCGACCACACTTCTATTTTTAAGGTTTTCAATTGCAATAATTCCACTTCTAATTGCCGTACTATTAACAGACAGAAGACTGTTTAGAATAGCCCTGTCAGACCTGCCGTTATTTTTAGCATGTGCGGTATGCATCATCGGACTTAACCTATGCTATAACGAGTCAATGAATACCGTTTCCCTATCTCTGGCAGCAGTGCTGCTGTCACTAGCTCCAATTTATGTGTTGGTTATTGCATATTTCCTATTCAAGGAAAGAATTACCATTAAAAAAATGATTTGTATGATATTGGCCATTTTCGGATGCATACTGATGACAGGAGTTTTGGAAACTCCCTTTAAAAGCATTCCATTATTTGGAATTCTTTCAGGCATCGGTGCAGGCCTGTTCTGGGCATTCTATCTGATGGCCTCCAAAAAATCGATTGAAATGGGAAATCATACCTATACTATTCTGATATATTCAATAATTTTCATCACAATTGCATTAATTCCGTTTACGGATTTCAGACAAATTTCAAGTTTCATTTCAATTGATCCTGTTTTAACAATCTTGTTTTTAATTCTGCATTCCACCTTTTCATTTGCACTTCCATACATACTATCGACATTGAGCCTGAATCATATGGACTCCGGAATATCTTCAATTTTACTTTCAGGAGCAGAACCTCTAGCCGCTTTGATATTCGGACTGGCAATCTATTCAGAGATTCCGACAATACTTATGTTTTCAGGATTTGTGCTAACCCTCATCGCCATGATGATGCTATCACTAAAAACAACCGAATGACATTTTCATGCTTGATTTGTTTAGGCAATTTTTTGAAATTAAAAAAACTTATTACTTTTTAAGAATATATCATATAAATATGATTTTCAGCATTATCATACCCACATATAATGAGGAGGAATACCTTCCGGTTCTATTGGACAGCATTAAGGAGCAAGATTTCAGAGACTATGAGGTTATTGTAGCTGATGCCGATTCTGCAGATAGGACCCGTGAAATTGCCGAAGAATACGGCTGCACAGTGGTTGACGGAGGTCTTCCGGCAGTGGGTAGGAATAACGGTGCTAAAGTTGCAACCGGAGAAATATTGCTATTTCTAGACTCCGATTTGCAGCTTACAGAAGATTATCTTGCAAAAGTGTTATATGAATTCAGAATGTATAAACTCGGAATAGCAATAACACAAATGCTTCCGATGTCAAATAAAATCGAAGACAAGCTGTTTCATGATTTTGCAAATTATTTCATGATTGGCGTTGAAAACATCAAGCCTCATGGTGCGGGCTGCTATGGAATCATTGCAAAAAGAGAACTGCATGAAAAATGCGGAGGCTTTGATGAATCACTTACATTCGGTGAAGACACCGACTATATTGAAAGACTTGCAAAAATAGAGCCGTTCAGAGTTTTGAGAAACGCTAAAATTGGCGTTTCAACAAGACGCCTCGAAGAAGAGGGAATAACAACACTGATTCAGCAGTATGGCAAAAGTACCGTAAATGACTTTTTGGGCAAAAGAACCGATGCAGAAGAACTGAACTATAATTTTGGCCATGGTCATGAGAAACTAACAACATCACGATTTGCCCGGCTGGAAAAAAGAACATCCCAGATAAATTCAATTAAGGGAACCTATGATAACTCCGTTGACAAGATTACCAATGTAAGACATAGAATAAAGTCAATGCACCGTCAAAGGTCAAAAAAAGTGGTGTTCTATTGTGTCTGCGGCGAAGGAATGGGGCATGCTATAAGAACAGGAGTCATTGTTGATAAACTCAAGGACAAATATGATGTTCATATATTCACCAGCGAGAGGGCTTACGATTATTTAAGTTCAAAATTTGACAATGTCCATGAAATCGGAGGATTCAATACAGTCTACATCAACAATAAGGTAAACAACTTAAAAACACTGGCGAATGCCTTAAAAAGAAACCCTACAAACATCAAGGTAGGATATGAAAACCTATATAAAAAGGCAGTACAGTTAATGCCCGATGTTATAGTAACTGATTTTGAAATCTATGCAACAATGGTTGCAAAACTGAGAGGAATCCCATTAATCAGCCTAGACAACATGCACATCATTACACAAGCTCAAATTGATTACCCAAAAGACCATATTGGAGAAATGCTTAAGGCAAAAGGAGTAATTAAAACTTATGTTGTTAAACCAAAAATCCATATTATAACCAGCTTTTTCTATCCTAAAGTAAGGCCCAGAAAACATGCCGTGATTTACCCTCCAATCATTCGTGAGGATATTTTAAAACTGAAACCTAAGAAAGGAAATCATATCATCGTTTATCAGACAAGCCGTGAAAGTGGAAAATTGGTCAGAAGACTAAAAGCGCTTAAAAACGAACAGTTTATTGTTTATGGATTCAATAAAAACGAAACTGATGACAATCTGACTTATAAAGAGTTTAATGAAGACGAATTTTATGATGATTTGGCATCAGCAAAGGCCGTGATATGCAATGGAGGATTCACATTTATTTCAGAAGCCATCCATCTTAAAAAACCAATCTATTCCGTTCCAGCTATCGGCAACTTCGAACAGACATTGAACGGATTTTACGTGCAAAAATTAGGTTATGGTGAATACCACGAAGTTATGAGTGCCAAAAGAGTTGCAAACTTCTTAAAAAGACTTCCAAAATACCAGCAAAAGCTTGCAAAAGTTAAAAAGACAAATAACAACGGCATTGTTCGTGAATTAATTTATAGAATTGAAAAATATTCTAAATTAAATTAAACTTTTAAAACTAAAAAAACAAGCGTTTAAAGAAGCCTCAATCATTATTTTTATTTGAATAGTCAGTAACTATTTTTTTAGATATATATTTATATATAAATTTATAGACTTTAAATCATATAATGATGTTTTATTCAATGGATAATATTTTTCAATATTGTTTGTTTATCATGAAACATTTTTAATTAATATTATTCAAGGTGTGTTGGAGAAAATGAGATACAAGAAGCATATGATAATATTGCTGGCGGCCATTTTTCTGTTTGCAATGGCAACAGCAAGCGCAGCTGATTTGAACGATACGGCAGTGGCCGTTGAGGATGGGCAGCTAACCGATGAAATTATACAGGCAAGCGAAAATCAGGAAAATACGATACAGGCAAGCTATAATGATGAAGTGAACTTAAGTGAAGATGATTCAGGCAAACTGGCAATCGGCAACGATAAAAAACTGGGAAAAACAGTCACCGAACACACTTTTCAAGCTATTTATAATGCAATTGAAAGTGACTGCACCATTTATCTGGAACCCGGCACATACACTGGAGATTTTCAAATTAATATCGGTCAGGAGAGCAATATTAAAATCATTGGAAATTCCACAATATTGGACGCACAAGGCCAAACACGAATATTCTCTATTTCACAGTCTAGTAATATAACAATACAGAACATCATATTCAAAAACGGTTATGTTGTTGATGGAGAAGGTGGAGCTATTTACGTGTATTACAGTCGTGACTGCAGCATTTCCAACTGCACATTCATAAATAACACTGCAGGATGGCATGGTGGTGCAATTAGCTGGGAAACATGGTGTGATAATGGTCGGGTTTCCAACTGCACATTCATAAATAACACTGCAGGATGGAATGGTGGTGCAATTATCTGGTATGCTAGTAATTATGGTCGTGTTAATAATTGTACATTCATAAATAACACTGCAGAGGAGGGGAGTGATGCTATTTATGCAATAGCTTGCGATTTAAATGCGGATTATAACTGGTTTGGAAACAATGCAGACAACTACAACGACCAACTGCCAATAACTAATAGGGTTAAGTGTGACTACAGATTGTTCTTAAAAGCAACTGCAAACCCTGATACAATCACCGGAAAGGACACATCAAACATCACATTCAAACTATACCAGTATGGTTCGGGAGTAGTCTCTGATTATGATAATGCTCCATTCAAAAATCTTAACCTGACAATAACAGCAACAAACGGTAATGTTAAAGGCACCGCCAAATTAGGCGAACCAATCCAGTTCACTCCAACAGGTAAAGGAACTGCTAGTGTAACCGCAACAGTGGAAACTGTTCACCAAACAGCTGAAATTAATGTTTTAAAAGGAGACTTTGACCTGTTGCAGGATCTGGTGAACAATGAATCATTGTCCATCATCAATCTGGAGCGCAACTACACCTACAATGAATTCGACACAATAACAGAAGGTGTAAGAATAAAC
>NZ_JBGULU010000159.1:0-4229 GCF_045116495.1 Methanobrevibacter sp.
TTTTTTTGGATTCAATGGATGATTTTCACACATTGAATCTTTAATTAAATTTCTTTTCAAATGATATTTCAAAAAGTAAAGCATCCACTGGTTAGACAATTCTCTTAATGAAGCATCATCCAAACGTTCGGATTTGGTGAAGAAATCCATCTGATTTCCTCCAACGACAATAGCTATTTCATCGGTTTCAACTAACATGAAAAAGTCATTACGTATATTGTGAATATCAAAATCTTCAAGAACAGAAATTGTTTTTTCCTTTTTATAGTTATAGAAAAATGTGTTAAGATATTCGAAATCAACAAATTTAATATCCTTGATGTTAAATGAAACCTCTTCACTTAACAGCTGATCTTTAAAATTGTATTTTGCTAAAAATTCAATATCCCAAATATTATTGTAAAAAGCAGTGAAAAATGAATCGACTGCAAAACGTACTGTTAATGAAAAATCTTCACTTTCCTTAGGAACTCCAAGTTCAACATCCTTAAACTCGATGTATATTGAATCCTGAGAGATTTCTATTGAAGTCCATTTCCCTGAGTTTATAATTACATCACGAATTAATTTTAGTGACCGGATATTCATTTTAACACCTATCTATTAGTAAAAATATCATATGCTCCTTCAATTTCGTATTCTTTATCCTCTTCAAATGACTTGTCCCATTTGAATGGATTTAATTCAATTTGATTGTTAATGGTTTCATCCCAAACAATTGAGAAACCTTCAGATTTTAAAGCTTCAGCCACGGCCTTGCCAATCTCCAATGCTTTATTTTCATCATTTTCAAAGTCGCCAAAAGTGATTTTTAGTTTTTCATCTTCGATTGCTTCTTCAACATCCTCGAATGTATAAAAGCAAAATCCCTTTGGTTGGAATTTATTATTTATAAGGTGAACATTTAGTTCGAAAGCATCAGCCACACCTTCTTCAATATCATATCCGCAATTGTGAATTGCTACAATATCTCTGTCCGCCAATGCCCTAAACGCATTTTCAAGTTTATTAAAATTAATACTGTCTGAATCATTTAAGGAAATATTAAATTCTGAAAAATCAATGTCCTCTTCAATGAATTGATCTTCCAGTATTTCCATAATCTCATCAACATTAAAAAATCCAGATTTAGCAAGCAATTCAATTAAATAATCTATTTCTTCAACTAAATCCTGATTCATAATATCACTAATCTTCTTCTAAAAGCATTTGAATATGAGTTACATTTCCCCTTTCAGTGAATCCAACAATGATTCTGCTTTCACCAATCTTGGCTACTGCAAAATCTTCATGGGGTTTGAAAATATAACCTTTTAGTTTGGTATAGCTTTCAAATGCGATTTTAGGATATATTTTGAAGTTCTGTTGGAAAATTGCAAAAGTATTTCTGAATTTTTGAACTGAATCATTTTCCTCAACCAAATCAGATTCAATAGCTACAAAAATAACCAAACCTTCTTCAGGTACTGCATAGTATGCATCCAGGTTTAAAATTGATATTGTAGTCATTGCCAATGCATGGCAATCGTTAATGTCGGCATTAATTACAGGTGTTTTGAATTCAGGAATGTCAAATTCATCACCTATTGCTTTCATTTGGCGGGCTGATTGAATTAAACTGTCTTCAAATCCAATATCCTCATTATCCCATGCCCAAGACCATTGTTTTGAATCTTGTGAGAAGAAACCTAATATCTGGATAGGCAACTGTTTATCATCAAATGAAATAATTCCTTTTTCTATATCTAACTCTCCAGGAGTTTCACCAATTAAATCTGAAAGGTTTTCTTGCTTATCCAATGCTAATGCACCATATTTTGATAAAATTACCTTAAATGAATCTCCATTTTCTATTTGTACAGGTTTTTCAAATTTAGCTTTCAAATTAAACACCTAAAATTGCAATTTTGAAATTCTATCCATTGCTTCTTTTGTATTTTCTAATGTATTAAAAGCTGTGAGTCTTAAATAGCCTTCTCCACTTGGACCAAATCCAGAACCAGGAGTTCCAATTACATTAGCTTCATTCAATAACAAATCAAAGAATGCCCATGAATCCATGTCATTAGGTGTTTTTACCCAGATATATGGTGAGCTTACACCACCATAGACTTCAAGTCCCAAATCAGACAAGCTTTCTCTTATGATTTTTGCATTTGCCATGTAATAGTCAATCACATCTTGGATTTCTTTTTTACCTTCCTCGGAGTAGGTTGCTTCAGCTGCTTTTTGCACAGGATAGGATGCACCGTTAAACTTGGTAGTTTGTCTTCTGTTCCATAATGGATTGATTTCCACTTCGTTACCTTCACTGTCATATCCTTTTAATTCTTTTGGAACAACAGTGTATGCACAACGAGTTCCTGTAAATCCTGCAGTTTTAGAAAAACTCCTGAATTCGATTGCAACTTCTTTTGCTCCTTCAATTTCAAATATACTGTGAGGAACATTATCTTCACTTATAAATGTTTCATAAGCTGCATCGAATAATATAATAGCTTTATTTTCTTTTGCATAGTCAACAAATACTTTAAGTTGATCTTTTGTAAGTGTTGTACCTGTTGGATTGTTTGGATAGCATAAATAAATAATATCAACCGGTTCAGATGGAAGTTCTGGGATAAATCCGTTTTCAGAGTTGCATTTAAGGTATGTTAAACCTTCATACATGCCATCATCTCCCATTTCCCCTGTTCTTCCAGCCATAACATTAGTGTCCACATATACTGTGTAAACAGGATCGGTTACTGCAATCTTATTGTCAATGCCAAATATTTCCTGGATATTTCCGGTGTCACATTTGGCTCCGTCACTAATGAACACTTCTGATTTGTCAAGCTCGACTCCATATTTGTTATAGTCATTTTTGATAATGGCTTCAGCTAAAAAGTCATAACCTTGTTCAGGACCATAACCCATGAAAGTTTCTGCATTGCCCATCTCATCAACAGCATCTCTAAATGCTTTAACAACTGCAGGTACTAACGGTTTTGTTACATCTCCGATACCCATTTTAATAATATTTGCATCAGGATGTGCTTTTGTAAATTCTGCTTCTCTTCTTGCAATTTCAACAAAAAGATAACTGCTTTTTAATTTAAGATAGTTTTCATTAATTTTAACAACCATGATTAATTCCTCATAAACATTAATCTAATATATATTTTACTTTTCGGAATATATAAATTGAATGCATTGAAAAAATGCTAATTTTTTTTAAAAAATTAAAAAAATAATACTCCTAAATAAATCTAATCAAATTAAGGTTATTTTTTAAAATCCCCTTAAATAGAGTAAAATAAAACAAATTAAAAAAAGCATACTACACCAATCAAGCATTAAACTAATATAAGGAAAAATGTATGAAATATGAAAATATTTAAATTAATGAATAGACAAATATATACTATAATATAAACTAGGAATGAGTTGGGAAAAATGAACGAACTAACAATTTTACTTTGGATAACAATATTTATAATTGGCGTAATTGCCATCATTGGCGTTAAATTACACTATAAAGGCGATGAATTAGAAAAAGATGAAAAATCAATTATATCTAGCGATACATTTAGCGGAATTCTCTCATATGGCCAAAACAAAGTAGATAACACTCCTCAAAAACATTTTACCCAACCACAATTTGAAAATGATATTAATCCTATAGAAGAAGTTCCACAAGACGAATATGACGTCTACATTGAACCTATAGAAGAAGTTCCACAAGACGAATATGACGTCTACATTGAACCTCAAGTTGAAGAAAATGACAATTATAAGAATATAGCATATGAATCCAAAAATCAAGTGCTTATTAATTATGATAATGAAGTTGAAAAATTCCAAGAACCAATGACCGAAAAGCAGGTTGAAATTATGACTCCAGATAATGAAAAACATGAACTTAAAGACTTATTTACTATTGACGAACTAATTAAAGAATCCAAAAGGAAAGATAGTGAAAGAGAAAAAGAAGCACAACAAATCTCAAAAGATGATGATGCTGAATTAGATGAACTTAAAGAAAGCATCAGACAGAGAAAAGAAAATGGAGATGTTGAAGAAAAACTCATCGAAGAGATTATGGCTGATGAAGAAATTAATGAACTTTTAGCATCCGATGAAAATGAGGAAGTTGTTGAAGAAGAACCAACAATCCAACAAATCATCGAAGAAAAACCAGCAGAAGAAGAACCAACAATCCAACAAATCATCGAAGAAAAACCAGC
>NZ_JBGULU010000160.1:0-2077 GCF_045116495.1 Methanobrevibacter sp.
CAGCCTTGAATTGGGACCTCCAGGTGAAGGACCTCTCAATGCAACAACCACTGAAAGTTCCGCACCTGCACCAGCAGCCCCTACTCAGAATAATACCAATAAAAATAAGTATTCTGAAGACGATTTGATGCGTGCTAGTCAGCAGGGATACTACAACGGCTATTCTGATGCTATTGATGATTCATATTATTATGATGATTATGACTATGACTCCGGTTACGACACTTACTATGATAATTATGATAGCGGTGTTGAAACAACTTCAGACTCCGACGTTATATACTCAGATGGCAATTTTGAGTGATGATTTAAATAAAAAACATCATCAAAGTGGAATATAAAAAAATAGCTTGATTAAAAGTCATAACCATTATAAAACTCAAATTTCAGATGATTATAAACAGTTAAAACAACTGTTGAATAATCATTTTTCTTATTTTTTCAGTCATTTACAAAGTATGAGTAAAGCTCATCTGTGACCTCGTTTTCAATCTTGAATTTAAAATTGACGATTGGCTGGTCTTTACCGTTGATGTTTCTGTAAACCTGTTTATAGGTTAATGGCATAAGTTTACCGATATAATAAAACTCTATTCCCTCATCATTGCTTTTCTGAATGAACAGCTGAATATCAACACCATTGTAGTTAATCAGCGGTTCCAGTTCGGGTGAAGAGGTTTTTCGGTTGTTTCTACTCATCCAGTTGAAGGTTTCCTTGTTTATGAAATGATCTTCATAGTTTATTGTCTCGGAGATGTCTTCCGATTTGTTGTAGGTTACGAATATCGGACAGGTATCGTATTTGATTTTGTATCCTCCGATGTTCTGGCCGTTCATGAACCTTTTCCAGTTTAAAAGCCTTAAAACATCCTCTCTTGAGTATTTCTCATACAGTTTGAACGGTTTTTCATCAGCATAAACAGTTTCATATTTGAAAAGCCCGTATCTGACTGCATCCTCCAAGTGATTTAGATAAACCGGATTTGCAAGATTTGCCTTGAATTCCTCTGAAATTTTAAATCTGTAATCTGTGTTGTTTTTTAAATCATCATAGATGCTTTTGTCGAACTTGAAGAATATGTTTTCATAATCCTCCAGGTCCTTTGATATAAATCCTGTTACGGTATTTGCCTGATAATCATCTGATGTTTCCTTTCTGTAGAAATTGGCGCTTAAAACATTAATTGCACTTTTTATTGATTCAAACTGATTTTCGAGACCGTATTTTTCATAAAGATAATTTTCAACCTGTTTAACGGTGAAATACCTGTTGAATTTAAGACAACTTAAAATCACCAGTTCATGAGGCCTTATTCCTTTTACCATTTTCTTTGAGATGAATTTCAGTGAATATGTTTCTTTATCATTCAGGCTGCTTTTATAATCACTGTCCACATAATCAAGAAACATGTCATAGGTATCGAATTTGCCGTGGTTAAGAATAAGTTCCGGGTTGAATTCTGCGTTGATAGCGAAGTCATATAATAAGGGAATGCGTCCCAACTTGTATTTTAAATTGTTGTACTTTTCCTTAAACAGTGCCACTTTTGAAAATGAAGTGTTGTTGATTGACTCATATATACGCTTTCTTGAAATCTCATCGAAGTTGATGGATGATGCTCCTGGAATTATCCGGTTTCCCTCAATGAGATATTTTCTGATTCTGTCCTTGTCATAGCTTCTGTCACCTGAAAGGGCAATAGGAATCATGAAATTGTTTTTATAATTTCCGATGAAATCAAGGATTACCACATACTCCTTGTTTTTGTATTTCCTAAGTCCCCTTCCAAGCTGCTGTATGAAAATGATTGGAGACTCGGTCGGTCTAACCAGAAGCACCTGATTGATTTCAGGAATGTCAACACCCTCATTGAAAATGTCAACGGTAAATATGAATTCAATTTTATCAGGGTTTTCATCGTTTGTCAGACGGTCGATTGCCTCCAGCCTTTTTTCCTGGGAGTCATCACCTGTAAGGACAACTGACCTGTAGCCTCTTGTGTTGAATTCCTTTGAGAGAAGTTCCGCCTCACGTTTTCTTGAGCAGAACACTAATGCTTTTCTTCTGTCACCCGAA
>NZ_JBGULU010000161.1:0-2433 GCF_045116495.1 Methanobrevibacter sp.
CAGCCTTGAATTGGGACCTCCAGGTGAAGGACCTCTCAATGCAACAACCACTGAAAGTTCCGCACCTGCACCAGCAGCCCCTACTCAAAACAATACCAATAAAAATAAGTATTCTGAAGACGATTTGATGCGTGCTAGTCAGCAGGGATACTACAACGGCTATTCGGATGCTATTGATGAATCATATTATTATGATGATTATGATTATGACTCCGGTTACGACAGTTACATCGAAGATGATAGTGGAGTGAGCTCAGATTACATCTCCAATAATAAGCCTAATGTAGTGGACGGCAGTCTTGAGTAAAGCAGGTGAAAAAAATGGATAAAAGAATAATTGTATTACTGGCAATAATTGCAATTCTGGCAGTCTGTCTGGGATATTTGGTAGTCAGTCACCAGGATGCTCCAAAAAAGGTTGAAAACAATACCACTAAAGTAAACACAACTCTGATAAACAATACGACTATTAAAGACACTGCATCTGAAGAAAGTGAAACTGAATCGACAAGCTCTCAAAATTCTGAAAGCGGACAGTACGGCTATTGTGCGATTTGCGGCAGGGCTTTAACCTATTCAGAGGCACATCACGAAATTACACAGGGAAAAGTCTGTCTGGATTGTGCCAACAATCCTCATTATCAAACTGATGAAGGAGCAGATTACGCCAACAGAAAGCTATATGAAGCATATCCTGATGAATACGAATGGATGTATGAGGATACTGATGATACCGGACACAAAAATAATAATTGATGATAAATACAGTTGCTATTCAAAGTAGCCGGTAAAAGATTATCCTCCTATAAAGCTCAAATTGGATAAAATCAGATGATTATAACAGTTGGATAGCTGTTGAATAATCATTTTCTTATTTTTTAGTCATTCACAAAGTATGAGTAAAGCTCATCCTTGACAGAATTATCAAGTTCTAATTTAAAATTAACAATAGGTAAAGTTTTACCTTTATTATCTTTAATAGTAGTTTCTTCTTGACCAATAGGTTTAACTGGACCCATATAATAGAAATCATTTCCTTCATCATCTGACTTTTTAATAAACAGATGAATTCCTAAATTAGTTTCTTTATAGTTAATTATGGCTTGAGGTTCCTTTGACTCGAGTTTAACTTTTGAACGTGTCATCCAAGAGAATATTTCCTTGTTAATAAATTGATCTTCATATTTTGTTGACTCAGAAATATCCTCATTTTTCTCATAGGTTACAAAAATAGGACACGTATTGTGCTTAACACGATATCCATAGATTGTTGATGAATCATCATGCGGCCAGTTCAAGAGTCTGCAAACATCTTTTCTAGAGTACTTTTCATATAGTTTCAGACAATTTTCTGATTTATAAATTTTTTCGTATCTTAATATTGCAAAGTTGATAACATCCACCAAATGCTCTTTATAAGTAGGATTTTGTAAAAATTTATTAAAATCATCTGAAATTTGATAGTTTTCCTTGAAAAAGGATGTATTAATATACTTGGCTTTTTCTGAATCTGTGAAAAAGTTTAACTCAAGGAGATTAATTGCACTTTCAATTGATTTAAACTGATTTTCAAGACCATACATATCATTTAATAAGTCAGATATTTTATTTACATCAAACATTTTGTTATGCATTAAACATTTAAGGATTATAAGCTCATGAGGCCTTTTTCCATTAGCTAAATTTTTAGAAATAAATTTTAAGGATCTGATTTCATCCTCACTTAAAGGATTTGTGAAATCCTTTTCAACTTTTGCAATAAAATCCAAATAACAATCAAATGAATTATGATTTAAGATAAGTAAAGCGTCCATATCTCCATTTTCAAAAAAATCACATAATAATGGAATTCTGCCTAATTTAAACTTTAAATTATTGTATTTTTCTTTAAACAAACTGATTTTAGAAAATGAAGCATTATTTATTGACTCATAAATACGTTTTCTAGATACTTCATCAAAATTAATTGAAGATGAACCCGGAATAATTTTATTTCCTTCCATCAAATATTTACGGATACTATCCTTGTCATAGCTTCTGTCACCTGAAAGGGCAATCGGTATCATGAAATTGTTTTTATAATTTCCAATGAAATCAAGGATTACCACATACTCCTTGTTTTTGTATTTCCTAAGTCCCCTTCCAAGCTGCTGTATGAAAATGATTGGAGATTCTGTCGGTCTAACCAGAAGCACCTGATTGATTTCGGGAATGTCAACACCCTCATTGAAAATGTCAACTGTGAAGATGAATTCAATTTTATCGGGATTTTTATCGTTTGTCAGACGGTCGATTGCCTCCAGCCTTTTTTCCTGTGAGTCATCACCAGTAAGGACAACTGACCTATAGCCTCTTGTGTTGAATTCCTTTGAGAGAAGTTCCGCCTCACGTTTTCTTGAGCAGAACACTAATGCTTTTCTTCTGTCACCCGAA
>NZ_JBGULU010000162.1:0-34043 GCF_045116495.1 Methanobrevibacter sp.
AATGTATCCTGAATCTCAGAACTGTATTGATCTTGGGGATTGCAATTTCGAACAGGATGAAATAACTCACGTTGTTAATATGATCGTTCCTTCAGAATCCAACATCATGGCGCAGGCCAATTATGTTAAAGATGCTGACGGTGTTACTTATTGTGAACTTCCCGATGTAGCTATTGTTAATGATGTACGGTTTGTTTGGGAAGATAACAAGTTATACATGGAATGGGAAGGTTGTGATGATGGTAAAAACATATACATTATATAAACAAAATAATAAAATATATAATAAAACATATAATATTATAGCGAGGTATTGATATGACAATAAGGAAACTGGTAGGAACCCTAGAAAATAAAGGCCCATACATTGACGCTTCAACAGGCCACTGGTTTTACTGGAACGGCACAAGATATGTTGATAGCGGTTATCCTTATGCCATTAAACCCGTTATTCAATTTAAAATCGAAAATGGTATATTATATTACTCAATAAGTTGGGAGGCACAATGAAATACATAAAATACTTTGAAACATTTGAGGAATACGAATCCTGGATGAGCGTAGAAGAAAATGCTGAAGAGGTTTATCAAAGTGAAGAAAAAATTGTTGTTGATGGCGTAATCTTCAGCCATACTTACAGAGATTTTGAAGATGCATTGGCGGTAGGTGATACTGAATGATTTACGAATGGTTAGAGAGAAACAGAAAAGACATAGACATATTTACTTCATTTTTGGTAACTGTCATTCCGATTGTCATGTTATACTCAGAAGCATTAGGCATTAGTGAAAACACAATTCCTTATTGCATTCTCATGATCATCTTAGGTATAGCCAGTCATTACGCAAGCAGGATAAGAGGCGAGGGTGATGTTGAACACGCTAAAAAACAAGCTAATAAAGTATTGGGCTATCCTAAAGAACAATAGAGTCTTTTGGAAAGTATTTCTAAGTTGATAATATGAACGAACTAAAAAAGAAGATATTCATTTGTAACTTTACCAAAACCATATCAAGTGCTGTTTTAACTGCCATAGCTATTAACATTATCATGGCCAACGCCACAAAGTGGAGTTTAATCGAGGGATTAATCCCATTTACTGCAGCAGTTATCATAGTAGCTATTGTTGACATTTATCAATATAGATGTGAGAAAGAAGACCAGATAACCATTGATGAGTTGGAAGAAAGACTCCAAAAACTGGAGGGACTGAAGGATGGAGAAAGGTAAAATCTTAATCGCAGTTCCAACATTTGAAACCATTAAACCAGAATGCTTTAAAGGAATCTATGGAATAAAACCTCCAAAAGAATATAATCTTTTCTTTGATTATGTCAAAGGATATGATTGTGCTAAAGCTAGAAATGAAATAGCTAAAGAAGCTATTGAATACAACATGGATTATGTTTTAATGATTGATTCAGATATTGCTGTTCCAAGATTAACAGTAATAAAACTATTGGAATGCGATACTGATGTTGCATTAGGATGGTATTACAGGAAGAGAACAAAAACGGATGAAACAATCATCTTTGACTTTGGAAAAGACTTTAACAAAAACAACTCAATAAAAGGCCGAGACATGATCAATAACATGAATGAATCATTCTACTGTAAAGGTGGCGGGCTTGGTATTGCTTTGATCAAAACCGAAGTCTTTGAAAAAATAAGTTTTCCATACTTCAAATTCGTAACTTATCCTAATGATACTGTCTTATCAGAAGATTTATATTTCTGCAATCAAGTTAGAAACGCCGGGATGCAAATCAAATGCAATCCATTTATAAAAGGCGACCACATATTCGATACGTTAATGTGAAAAGGTGTATGTTAATGTCAGACGAAATTATTTTACTCGAAGAAAGAAAAGAAGTTACTACATTCCTCCTCGATGATGGAGATATAACCGAAACAGAATTAGTAACTGCAATAGGTAGAAGTCCTGGATATGATTACTCAGCTAAAATACATCTGGGCGATACAGTAACAATTTCTGAAAAATCAAGAATTGGAAAAGAATGCATGAAACTCTACACTGGAGCAGAAGGCGAAATCCCAATGGGAATAATCGTTAATGACCCAGTAGTAATGAGCAGCGGTATGAGAAAAGCTAGCGTGTTAATGTTAGGCCAACTATACAGGTTAAAACTTGACAAAGAATCTCAAGATAACATTGCCGTTAATGATAGATTAACATTAACATCTCACAATGCAGTTCTCTCAGCTCAAGGCGAATACTATGCATTACATCCAGTAACCGCAGGAAAATATTATTTCATCAATACCTTCAAAGCCGGAGGAGGTGGCAGTGGTGAAAAAGGTGACACTGGAGATACTGGCCCTAAAGGAGATACAGGAGATACAGGCCCAATGACAATTATCAAAGGAAGCTATGATACTCTTGAAGAATTAATTGCTGCACATCCAACAGGCCAACCAGGTGATGCATACATTGTAGGCGGAGACCTATACATATGGGAGGAATAAAAAATGACATGGGAATATGCAGGAAGAATAAAAGGAGATACAGGTGCAACTGGCCCAGTCGGAGCAACAGGTAGTGCAGGTGCAACCGGAGCAACTGGAGCTACAGGTGCTAAAGGCGATCCATTCTCAATTTACAAAACATACGCATCAATCCAAGCAATGGAAGCAGATGCAGCTAATGTTCCTGAAGGAATGTTCGTAGCTATCTCATCCACAGTTGAAGATCCAGACAATGCAAAATTATATCTCAAAGGAACAAGCACCTTCAGTTTCATAACTGATATGTCCGGAGCAACAGGACTTAAAGGAGACACTGGAGCCAAAGGTGATACTGGTGCTAAAGGAGATACAGGAGATGCGGGTGAAACTGGTATTAAAGGAGACACTGGTGACACTGGCCCGAAAGGCGACACCGGTGCTAAAGGAGATACAGGAAACACAGGAGCAACTGGTGCAACAGGTGCTAAAGGAGATACTGGTGATACTGGCCCTGTTAATGTCACGGGAGTATTAGATACAGGTGACACTACCAATGTTATTCTAAATGGCCCAGTAGCATTAGCTATTGAAGCTCTTGATGATGACATCGGAACAATAACATCAGCTCAAACAGCTAATCTAAATCTATTAGGGAGTTAATGTAAATGTCATTCTCTCAACCAGATTTAAGTCAAGTGTTAAGCAAGGAACAATTGCTTAATACTAATCTCACTTCTTTAAGAACAGAATTAAGGAATAAATTAACATTATTAGGTATTAGCTATTCTGATTCAGATACTATCTTACAATTAATTGAAAAGGCGGCTCCGAATCATTATTTGGACATTAATACAGATGAACTATATTATTATGATATTGGGAATCCTATTAGGATTAAGAATGTATCTACCATCGGTTGGGACAATAACCACGATGATGAGGGTTATTATCTTAATGTAGCTCAATCAAATTCCAGTTCCGAATGTGTTGGAATGGGGACATATTCAACATATCAAAAAGATGATGTTTATGGAACAGATAATTTCAAAATGAGAATGAAACTAGCATATAAAGAAGGATACAATAATTCTTATGCTGGTGTAGGTTTTGTAATAGGAACTCCAAGTGCAGAAACAGCATTTAACGGTGTTTTCTTTGGAGTGGCTCAAAACAGTAATGGTGAATTATATCCTGCAAGAATAACATTCAATAAATCAACTTCCCCTACAATAACTTATATTACTAGTGGCGGAACAATTCCTTCAACAAATAAATTCCTAGTAATTGCTGAAAATGATTATGATGCTAGTTATGGTAGTATAGATGTAGTGTGGAGAAGGCTAGATGGTTCTTTCATATGGAATGATTATGTTCAATATTCTGAATTTAATTCTTCAGGAATGAGTGGAAAAATATCCATGGCAGCGATAGTTGGAACTCCATCACCTGTGGCTGGTTCAAAACTTCCCAAATTAGTAAACATGTTTAATAGTTATATAGACAAATGAGGTGAATATCAATGAGCATAGCTAGTAATGTCATTGAAGAAAATACAAGATTAGGAACTGTTAGAACAAATTTAAGGAATAAACTAACTCATTATGATGTGTACTGGTATAATTCAGATAATATATTTACTTTGGCTAGGAGATTATTTTTCATCCAATATCCGGATATGCCTGGAAGTGGAAGCTATCCATCTTCAAGTGATATGATAAGTGTTGGAGAAACATTAGAATTTTCAGTATTTGGTTTTGAAGCAAATGGTGGAGTATTGGATTTATTTATCAACAATGATCATTATGTCTTTTGCAATGAATCCGAAACTCAAGTTACAGGAACTTATGTTGTAACAGAAGATGATGCAGATGCAGGACAAATAACCTTTGCAATGTATGTCAACGGACAGAAATTCGAGGAAGCAACATTACATGTACAACTGTTCGGCTTTAACGATGAATATGCAGACGATACCAGTAAATACAGAATTGTTAAATATCCATTGGATGAGGAAGTTTCATTATCAACTGATGAATATGATACTGGTTATAATGATTCCGGTATGTTAATATCAAAAGGAACTGAGGCCAGTAGTGTAGTAATGTTAATACCAAATGTATTCTCTAGTCCAATTGATGCATCGGAAAGTGGAATTCATTTTAAATTGAAATTTGTCCAAAAGAAAAACAGTAATCAAGGTTGGGGAGATGCAATAGCTTTAGTAAATTCAGATTCACTAAGCCATTATAGGGATACTAAAATCTTAGAGTTGGGTGCATATCCTGCAAAGAAAGGTGTCAAGTATTCTAATTCAGACCACACCGTAAGAGAAATAAGCGTTACTACTGGACAATTAACTTTAGACTCTAAATGGTATACATTAGAACTCTATTATGATTTAGGTTATCTTGAAGCATATATTAAAGACGGCAGCACAAATGTATTCAGCTATACCGGTAATATTTCAAGTTCAATAACATTAGATGAATTCTATCCGGTCATTATGATTTATGATCAAGGCGGAAGCATGATATTTAATAATGTACTTATTGAACCATGGACTCACGAGGTGTCAAATAATGGCTGATACAGAATGGATAGAAATCGGAAGAGTAATCGGTGATACCGGACCTAAAGGAGATACTGGAGTTGGAACAATAATAAAAGGAAGCTATGATTCACTAGCCGAATTAATAGCAGACCATCCAACCGGTAATGTTAATGACGCATACTTAGTGGACGGTAACTTCTATTTCTGGAACGGTAGTCAATGGGAAAATGCAGGAAGCTTAAGAGGAGATACCGGAGCAACTGGCCCGGCAGGACCTAAAGGTGATACAGGTGATAAGGGAGATACTGGTGCGAAAGGTGATAAAGGCGACACGGGTGAGACTGGAGCAAGTGGACAAAAAGGAGAACAAGGACTTAAGGGAGATACTGGAGACACAGGACCTGCTGGAGATACTGGACCGGCCGGGGCGACTGGGGACACTGGAGCTACTGGTACTGCTACTACTATTAAAGGCTCGTATAATACTTACCAGGAATTAATCAATGCACATCCAACCGGTAATGATGGCGATAGCTATATAGTAGACGGCTCTCTTTATGTATGGCTTAATAATGCTTGGGAAAACGTAGGAAACATAAAAGGAGATACAGGAGCTACCGGCCCTAAAGGTGATACCGGAAATAGCGGAGCAAAAGGCGACACAGGAAATTCTGGAGCCAAAGGTGATAAAGGCGATACCGGACCTCAAGGTCCGAAAGGTGATACCGGTGAGGGCAGTGATGAGGAAGCTGGATGGAAACTGCCAGTTGATCAGATATTAACTACAACAACACTACCAACGGGCGTTAGTGCAGGTTATCGTGTAGCTATTGTCACAAGTTCCGTCATGGCCATAAAAGAATATAACGGAAGTTCCTGGGATACAGAATCACTTGATCCATATTCAGTGATACCATTAAAACATTCCGGAAGTATACAGATGTATTTAGCAAAATCAACAGGGCCAGTATATATGGGCGTTGAATACGGTGTCTTTGGTAAATTCAGATTCATGACACAAGCAGCTTATGATGCACTAAGTAGTTATGATAATGATACAATTTATTTTGTAAGAAGTTCATAAATAATAAATAAGTTATTAAAAGGAACTGAAATCATGAATGATGATAATCAAAACATAGTAGATGATATTATAAATTTCTTTGAAAGATTTGGAGCTTCTAATGAATTGAGTAAAAGAAATTTTGATACTGGAGATTTCTATTCAGAGGATTATTGTAATTTTATATTATATCTTGGAAAAAAATATGGATTATATGATGAATCTAAAGAAGCAAAAGATGTAAATTATATTCTAAATTTGGAAGATGATTTATCAGAGTTTTTTAGAAAAAAACTAATTGCAGTATTTAATTTATAAAATAACGTGATTATAATGGAACTATCAGACGAAATGTTAACAGAGATTAGTTATGTACAAATCTCGAAATATAGAGAAAAAGTAATGAAGTCTTTAGAGGGAGAGGTAAAGATACCTTCTCAAATAGCTAAAGATTCAGATATTAGGGTAAATCATATTTCAAAAGTATTATCTGAATTAAAAGCACATGAACTTATTGAATGCATTAATCCAGAAGTTAGAAAAGGTAGATTGTACAGACATACTGATAAAGGTGAGCAAGTAGTTAAAAATTTAGATTAATCAATTTAATTCTATATTAATAATCTATATAGGTGTTAAAACTTACTGCTTTTAAATTCAATTGTTTTAGTTACTTTTACATTACGGGTAAAATAAAATTCTTTTAGATCTTCTAAAGTTATATCGAATCTTGATAAATTAACATCGTTATCTATAATATACTTTAATAAATCTTCTTTGTGTTCATTAGTAGCATAATGGATAGCTTTATGGCAATTAGGACATAATGCAATTACATTGTCTTCACAATCTAATTCCTCATCAAAACTATCATTTAAAGCAACAGGAATAACATGATGGCCTTCAACATAGTTTGGCCTATTATAACTTTCAAAAGTAATATGTGTTTTATCAAAGAAACATGAATATTCACTATCTTCTAAAACGGTTTGGATTACATTTGGGTTCCGTGGTTTGCAACGAATATTATTTTTTAAATCACTGTAATCCTTACTAGATTCAAAAAACATATCTTCATAATGCATTTTGTCTACAATTCCTTCAATGAATTCATCAATAGGGCTTGCTAATCTAACAGTTGAATTACTTTTACGTCCTGTTTCTTCAACAATATTCATTTCTCTCAATGAAGCTACAACCCAAATATACCATTTTTCATAGAAATTCTTAGAATTTAATTTTAAATCTTTTAAGCTGGAATGTTCTAAATAATACAAATAATGGGTATCAGATAATTTGTTTAACAATGGATTAATGTCTGATAAATTAATTATGAATGGAATATCTGTATAAAACATTTTCTTTGGAACTTCACCGTTATGGGGTGAATTTTTAGATAATAATTTAAACATTATCCTGAATGGAAAAAGAGCTAAATCAATGTCATCAGTCGCATGGTTTGGATAAGATGCTTTTAATAGTTGCAATACATAAGATTCCAATGCAGAATCATAATCCTCATCTAACATTGCATTTAAAAAATTTTTACCATCGATGGATAAACTTAATAGATCATCCATATTTCTCATAAAACCAATAAATTCTAATGGACGATAGAAATGAGCTTTGATAGAATCATTAGGTTGATGACCAAATCTTCTTTCAAGATAAGGGGCAATTTCTACTTCAAATAATTCTTTTTCAATTAAAGGATTATCTTCAAGGAATTGTAACACTCCAACACACCTTTGTGACATAAGATTATTTTCCCAATCTTTTAAACGGGAATCAAATAATCTACCATTTCCTGGGGCTTGCCACCGGTATTGGTTTGTTCTTCTTCCCATATTATGTTTCACTCCTTTGTGGCATTGTTTCTAATAATTTTTCAGAAAATTTAGGAGGGAACCCTTCACCAATAACTTGTCTAATAAAATTGTCAGTAGCCCAATCAGGAATATCCCAATCGTCAGGAAGTCCGGATAATCTTATGATTTCCAATATGGATAACACTCTTGCATCGGAATATGTTCCATCTTCTAATTTTCTCCCAGGATGAACATTATTTTGAGATGATACGGCACCATTACACATTGTTACTGTAGGTGCAGGCTTATCCCATTCTATTCTTTTATATGTGGTACCATAACCTTTAATTCGTGTACCATCTTCTTTCTGAGGATAATACTTATCGTTATTAAATGCGGTTTCTCCTGTAGGAGTATGTTTCATCCACAAGACATGTCTGTCAGCATGTTTCTTAGCATAATGTAAATGGATGTCTGATTTTTCACCACTTTCTAATGTAGGAAGATCACCTATCGCTTCTCTTACAGTAATCTTTTTCATTTTCTTTGGGAAATTCCATTGTTCAATATTTGATATTAAAAATATTGCTCTCTTACGAGTTTGTGGAGTTCCATAGTCTGCAGCATCAGCTACAGCATAATTAACAAAATAACCTAAAGGTCTTAATTCTCGTAAAATATAATCCAGAATCTTCACGGGTTTCCCACCAATATTTATTGAAAATTTAAGGATTTGTGGAACATTTTCAATAATGATATTTGAAGGTCTTGTTTTTTTGATAAATTCAATTGTATAAATAATTAATGAGTTTCTAGGGTCGTTCTCATCCATTTTTCCTGCTACACTCATTCCTTGACAAGGTGGTGTAGCCATTAAGAAATCACAATCCTTCTCATTATATAACTCAATTAAGTGATTAAAAATCTCGGGATCAGTAATATCCCCACATACCATTTCAGATTCAGGATATAAGTGTGAATAAAATTTTGCTCTTTTTTCTATTAATTCATTGGATACGCAAATGTTCACTCCATTATCAGAGAAATATGTTTCTCCGAGACCTACATTTGCGAATAAAGAAATACCATTTATCATTGAAAACACCACTTTGTATCTTATTATAATTTGTTTTTAATCATATTTATTAATTCTTTTATCAATATTCTAATAAAATTTTTGAAAGGACAAATTCCAATTTATCTAAATTATAGAAATCATCATCGGTTATTAATATTGCATAGGCAGGTTTACTGAATGGCCTATGGTATGGAATATAATTTGCTTCAGTTTCTGGAACATTAAGAATGAAAAATAGTTCATTCACATAATCGATTCCGAATAATAAGCTATTTTCATTTTTCAAATTGATATATTTATTATCTCTTAACGGAACATGTAATGTTTTTTTCCAATATCCTGTGAAGTCATTTACTTGTTCTATTAATACATCCTTTCCATTAATGTAAACCTTTAAATCTGAATCTGCTGTTGGACTTAATAAAATTTTTCTATGTTTATCTGCACTGTTTAGTGAAGTAGTATATCCTAATTTATTTAATATCTCCACAGTACAATCTTCTATCACCCAACCAACAATTAGATCACAAGCATATTCCAATGAACTCCTTTTATCTCGCCTATGGTGTGCATATCCCAACACTGACTCAATATATTCTTTATCTTCAGGAGTAACAGAATCATCGAGAATATTCATACATAATTCAACTTCTTCATCCCATTGTTTAAGAATTAATAAATCTTTAACCGTTATATTTAAATTGGAAATTACAAACTCTTTTGCAAGTTTAACTTTGGATTTATATTTATCATCCTGAAAAGAAGATGAATTATCTTCAATTTTAGTTTTTTTCACTTTATTTTCAGATCTAATATCCTTCGTGAAATTACAATCAGGATAATTAGAACAACCCAAAAATTCACCGAATTTACCATTCTTCTTAATAAGTGATGCACCACACTTAGGGCATTTATCAATATCTTCTGAATTAGTATCTAATTCCTTATTAACCTTTTTTAACCTCTTTGCAAACCATTCATCACTATATTCAGTAGTATCAATTGGAGGATTATTATAATATAAATTAATTGCTTCTAACTCACTAGAATAATCTTCAAGCTTTTCAAAACAATAACAAAGTCTTTGATAAAATCTGTAAAAATTAAATTCTCTTTCATCAATGATTTTTTTATAATGGGTAATAGCTAATTCATAATTGCCCACTCTTTCATAAACACGTCCAGTTTCTTCTAGAGCATATCTTTCCTGACGATAATCAAAATATTCATCAGTTATAACAATAATGGTATTATCATTTAGTTTTATAAATTTATCTGCTAAAAATTTATTAGATTTACTCTCATTTAAAGCACCATGGGTTTCATAATATTCTAACCATTCCTTAAGCTCATCTTCATTAACATCTGATTTTTCTAAAATCCTTCTTATCTTTTCAGTGAACCAGACAAATTGATATCTGTTTAAATAAGTGTTGCTGTGGAATAATTTTTTAATATTTATTAAATTAGCATTATCATCCTTGGTTTTATTATAAAGGATTGTTAATTGCCTGTAAGGATACCAATCATTTGCAAAATAAGTATTATTGCATAAATACTTGTAATATCTTATTGCATCATTTGTTTGTTTGTTACGAGTTAATAATTTCCCATATTGTATTAAGATATTCTTTCTTTTCAAGTTTTCCAATTCATTTAAAGTTGGATCATATTCATAAATTGGAGGTTTATCTAAATTCAGATCATCCAGATTAAAAGGAATTTCATATACATATTTATTTTCAAAATCTGAAATATTCGGGTAATTCTTTTTCTTAGGTTTTTCTTTCTTAGGTTTTTTATTTTCAAGTTCAGCTATACGTTTTAATAACTCTTCCTTTTCTTTTTTTAAGGTTTTAATTTCATCTTCTAATTCTTTAGTTCCAGATTTAGAGCCTTTAATACTTTCAACATCTTTTAATCTTTTTTCAAACCATTCATCACTAACCTTTGTCCTTGTTGATTCTCCATTCATGTACTTATTGATAATTATTAATTCATTATCATAATCATTAAACCTTCTGTAAGCCACACATAACTTCTTAAAATAATCATAACGATTATAACCTAAATCATCAATCATATGATTTAATAATTCAATGTATTCACCATATCTCTTTTGTCTATTTAATTCTGTGCACCTTGCATCATATTCATATTGCTTTTGTTTTTTCTCATATTCTTCTTCACTTACAACAATAATTTCCCCTTCTTGTTTTCTAATTCTGTCAGCAATAGGTAAGGGAATATTAGCTTTTTCTTTATTGACAAGAGAGTGAGTTTTAAAATAATCAGTTAAAGAATCAATTTCGTCAGGAGTTATATAATGTTTTTCTGATAATGCTCTTAATTTATTTCTAAACCATAAGAACTGATGGTTATTACAATAAATCCCACTTTTAAAAAATGTTTTTATGATATCTGTCTTTTTATCAAATTCTCTAGTTTTTTTATACATTAAAACTAATCTGCGATATGGCCAAAAATCATTAACAAAATATTCATGATTTAAAAGCCCATTATAATAATGAATAGCTTTTTCAGGTTCTTCTTTTTCTAATCTCAAACCTTCATCTTTAATTTTGTATTTATCAATATAATCAGCCATATGATTCCTCTTAATCAATACTTAAACACAAATTAATATTAGTTTATAATTGTATATATTATATTTGTTTATTTAATTTTATATATCAGAGTTGATCAAAAGATGGCTGACAAATTTAGTAAAGAGACACGCAGTTATATCATGTCACGTGTTAGGAGCAAAGACACCAAGCCAGAGATTCTTGTCCGCAGCTATTTGTTCTCAAGAGGTTTACGCTTCAGGAAAAATGATAAACGATATCCTGGAAGTCCAGACATTGTACTTCCAAAATACAATACTGTTGTGTTCGTTCATGGTTGTTTCTGGCATCGCCATGAAGGATGCAAATATGCAACAATGCCAAAATCCAATGTTGATTTCTGGAAGAAAAAACTATATCGAAACAAAGAACGTGACGAACATAACCAGAAAGAATTAGAAGAAATGGGATGGAAGGTCATCACAGTCTGGGAATGCCAATTGAAAAAAGATAAACGTGAAAAGACACTTGAGGAGTTATACTCTCAAATAACCTGCAATAGTAACATATAATTTATAAATAAGATATTATGATTACTCTTCTTCAAAGAAATCAGAATCTATTTTTTTTATTGAATAATTATATTCTGTGAAAACTCCCACATCATGTTTTATCATAAGCTGTGTTAATTGTTTTCCATCTATCAGTACGATTTGAGCATCTGATTCTTCAGATATATCAATTGCTCCTTTTGTAAATGAAGATGTTGTAATTATCACTCCTTTTCCAATTCCATGTTCTAGAGTATAAGCAAATTCTTTTAAATCTTTTTTACCAATAGGATTGGTATGCTGCTTTGCTTGAATGTGTATTTGGCTTAATCCAAGTTCATCTTCAAATATTATACCATCAATACCGCCATCTTTTGTATATGGTGTTACTTCTCCAGAGTTTTCATTTAATCCATATCCCATTTTAATTAATAACTTAACAACTAACTTTTCAAAAAATTTTGGACTATTGTTAATTATCAAATCATAAATTTCTTCTGATAATTGAGTGTTTATTTCATTATATGCTTCATCTAATCTATCGGTTGGGGATAATTTTTCTTCAATATGTTCTAATTCATCAGATTGATCATTATTCTCATCTTTATAGTTTGGATTTGTATATTCTTTAAAAGATTCATATTTTAATAAGAACTTATTGTCTATATAATCCAAGTCTTTTTCCAAAATCTTTTTACCCTCGTCAGTAATTCTATATTTACCCCTACTTTCTTTTTTAAGTAACCCTGCACGAAACATATGTTCAATAGCCCAATTAGTTCTATTTTTATATTTCAACATTGTTCCTTTTCCAGTTTTTTCATTTTTATCATCTTCAGATAGTTCAAAATAGGAAGCATTTAATTCAGAAATTTCTTTTATTGGATGTATTTTATTATCACTAAAGAATTTTAATGTAGGTAAATAAAAATATTTAAATTCAGGTACACTAATGATATCACCTCTTGTTAATACAATTATATTATTTTAAAAATATTAATTTTATTAATTATGATTTACATATGAAAGTAATGAAAACAATACTTTCACTCCAGAATTGTTTTCATAGGGAAATGGGTCATAAACACGTTAAATATTTAAAATTAACTTAAAGCTTAATTAGTACAGAAACTTGATAACTTATTTATAACGGATGGCTTATTTCCCTTCTATCCTTTAGTTTTCGTTTTTTAAAAGTAATTCCAACAACATAAAATCTTTTTCTAATTTTTTAAAAGTAGCTATTATATAGAGATATTTATATAACATAAATAATAAATTAAGTAATAGTAAAATATTAGTGGAGGACTATTTTAATGGCAGATTCTATTATCTTATTAGAAGAACGTAAAGAAGTCACAACTTTCTTATTAGATGAAGGTGCGATTACTGCAACTACTGTAACAACTCCTACTGGGGAAACTCCAGGATATGAGTATGCAGGCAATAAAATTAAAGTCGATGATGTCGTAACATTATCAGCTAACTCAGATATCGGAAAACCTACAGTTAAAAAATATACTGCAGCTGAAGGCGAAATCATTTTAGGTATTGCAGTTAACGATCCAGTTACCATGACCGGAGGTAGAAGAAAAACTTCCATCCTTGTATTAGGTCATTTATTCAGATTGAAATTAGCTAGCGGTTTATCCAACATTGCCGTTAATGATCATATTGCTTTAACAAGTACTGGAGCTATTAAGTCTGATGACGGTGAATATATTGCAATGCACCCTGTAGCTAGTTCTGACGATTACAAATACATTGAAGTATTCAGACCATATGATATTGGCGCCACTGGCGAAAGTGGTCAAACATAAAGGTGATAATGAATGATTACAAAAGGAAATAATACTAAAGTTCAAAACGAGGTAATAGCTCAAACTATTACTGATGAAACTGCAAAAAGGTTAAAGTTGGCCAGATTGTTTCCTAAGCAAGAAATTAAAGAGAACTCAGATTATTATACTTACTTTAGACAAAACATTAATCTTGATGAAGCTATTAAAAAAGGATTGCTCGGTGAGGCCAAAGACATTGCCCCAGGTGCAAGCCTTCAAGAATTAAACATAAGAAAACCAGTAACAGACACTATCTCCATTGACACTGTTGGTGGAGTCTTGAATGTCAATAAAGATGTGTTTGATTCAGACATTGTTTCATTTGAGGATTTATTAGGTGATGTAGCTACCGTTATTGCCAACCGTATTGAATATAACATTTACGATACAATAATCAGCTCACCAAACGTTCCTGCATACAATACCACCCAAACGGATGATACTATGGATGCATTCGGTAAATTCGTTATCAGTGCACAGGAAGCATTCAAAGGTAACGCTGGAGCAGGTGCTGACTTAACAATAATGGCCGAATCCTATAAGACCTTAAGCTATGTTAAACAATTAGCGTACAGTTCTAACAAGTTAGTTCAACCGGTAGAAGCTATTAAAGAATACTACGGTATTGACAACATTGATCTTTTAGGAACAACCCAAGCTGACGGCGGATCATTAATAGGTGAAAAACAATATATCGGTTTTGATCTCAGGAATGCACCGTTAACAGTATTGTATTCCAAATCTTCAGGAACAACTGTTGCGCCTATTACATCCGATGAAAACATTGCAGACTTCTATCCACTCATTGAAATCATGAGAAAAGATATTTACGATGAATTACCTCAATACACAAAGTTATTTATACAAAGTAAAGTAGGAATATTATTAAATAAACCAGGTCTTGCTTTGAAAGGTACTTGCAGACCATAGGAGGCGATAGTTAATGTTAACCAAAGGAAATGATGCAAAAGTACAAAATGAAGTCATGGCACAAATCGTGGCCGATACTTCAGCCAAATGGATGAAATTCACCAGATTACTTCCAAAGCAAGAGATAGAAGAAAACTCACAATACTATACCTATATGTCTCAAAGAGTCAACATCGAGGAAGCTATTCAAAGCGGTGTACTCGGTGAGGCCAAAGACATTGCTCCTGGCGCAACCCTTCAAGAATTAAACGTTAGAAAACCAATCAGCGAAACCGTATCCATAGATACCATTGGCGGTGTCTTAAACGTTTCAGCTCAAATGTTGGATTCCAATTTAATCAGCGTTAATGATATGCTTCAGGATGTAGGTATCCTCATAGGCAGAAGTATTGAAAAGGCAGCTATTGACATGATAATGAATTCATCCAAAGTAGCTACCTACAACTTCGAATCTGGCGATGACACTGGTATGACCATTCTTAAAGCTCAAGAGAAATTCAAAGAATCAGCAGGAAGCTATGCTAACTTAAACTCAATGGCTGTTAGTTACAAATCTCTCACTACATTAAAATCTGACATATTCTCAAGCAATAGAAAGGTCGAACCAATAGAAGTAATCCAAAGCTATTACGGCGTTGACAACATTGATATCCTTGGAACTGCTGTCTGTGATGGCGGTTCTGAAATGGGTGACAAAACCTACATTGGTATGGACTACATTAACCCAGGAATGAAATTGTTATACTCCAGGACTACAGGAACAACCGTTGCACCTTTAGGCCCGGACGGTGAGATGTACGATTTCTATCCATTAATCGAATTCATGCGTAAGGACATTAGAGATGAATTACCTATGTATACAAAGCTATTCATACTTTCCTCCGTCGGTGTGTTAATGAACGCACCTAATAGAATTATCAAAGGTAATTTCAGAGCTTAAAGCAATTCAAAAAGATCTCCTAAATATTGTTGCCCTTTCGATTAAGAGATTGCGTGTAAGGGGATAAAGAATATATTATCTCTTCTGCTAAGAGTTTTTTAACTCCAAATTCCTTAACAAGCTGGGATAAGACCCTCTCCCAGCTTCAACTATTTTTATATGGAACAATAGCTATAAATATATATCAGAGGCTATAAAATGAAATTATTTTTAGATAATAAAAATTCGTATGTAACAACATTAACAGTCAAAGGTAAAGAAATAACATTACTGTTAATTGAATCCAGCATATTAATTGATTCATCCCAAATAGCTAAGCTATTCGACAAGAAAGAAAAGACAGTAGCAACCAAAGTCAATAAATCCAAATTAGAGAAATACGAAACAGAAAACATCAAGCTATTGAAGAGCTACGGCCTAATGCATCCTGAAGCTGTTAAACCAAAACCATTCTATGATTTAAGACAGATGCTGGAAGGACCTGCACAATACTATTTCAAACAGAATGATGAACTTGATCTCATTGACGTTATTGTCCGTGTGGCCATTGGCAAACATCGTGAGTGGATCCATAACCGTGACATTAACGGCGGCCAATAGCCAGTGGAAACTTACTTTTTAAAACCCTTGCATATATATCGGGGGTTAAAATCTAAATTCAAATCCAATACCCCTTCCGTTAATGTTAATGTAATATCATTAAATCCAATAGCTATTGAAGATGCATTAAAAATATCTTATCAAAAACATAGAATATTAGTTCTAGTAAGAGAATTATTTTTCCAGTAACGAAATATCAATCGTTAATGTTAATGTCACTTTAACCCAGCCAATACCTAATTTTTCAGTATATACCTATTGCGACTCGCATTGCTCGTCGCAACCTGTCCATCAGAGATGGACAGCTTATTTTACCAATAACATAAACTTTATATACTGCCAACAATATAATTATATGCAAGTACACTAAATATGTAAATACATTTTAGTTTAAGTATAGTAAATAATTCACAGGAGGAAATAACATGATAGAGAAACATGTCCAAAGAGAAATGGAAATGAAACAAGTCAAAGAAGATTTCATAAACGAAACAAAGACTCATAAAAAGCAAATAACAGTTAAACTATTTCCAAACACTCATAAGAAGTTAAAAATAATTGCAACAGCAAAAGACACCACATTAGAGAAAATAGCTACAGAAATTATAGAAAACAAAGTTGCTGGATTGGATGTTGTTGAATATGTAAAGGACGCATTTGAGAATGCTGATGAATTTGAAGACGGCTTTGATTGGCTGCAAAGACTTGACATTGATAATACAACATACGATCTTAATGACAAGCTATTGAAAAAAGGAAATCCAAGAAAAAGAATTAATGTTAAAGTAGATCCAGATACCCACAAAAAATTAAGAGTCATCTCAGCTATTCAGGACAGATCCCTGGATAACATAGTTGGCTCTGTTATCGAATATGAACTAGGTGAGGAAAATAACATTAACGCTTCTAAATTGATGGATGAAATTCTAGATTCAATTGAAGATGAGGAATAGCTATCGTTAATGTTAAATTAAAGTTATTTCATCTTTGGGGACATATTCAATTGTTTCTGTTGGTTCTTTTTCCACCTCTATCTCTTCAAGTTCCACAGGTTCTTTATCTTTAACAATTGTCTTATGTCTTCCAGAGAATAATGTATTTATTCTTGATAATGAGCTTGCATCTCCAAGTAAATGATTATAGTCTTTTGCAAGTTCATTATATTTCAATTTATGAGCATTCAATTCTTGACTATAAGCTAATAGCATTTGTGCTTTTTCTTCAGTGTGCTTAATATCAATTTCAGATTTTTGTGTTGCAAGTTTCAGGTCAACTTCAGCTTTGGCCTTGTCGAGTTCCTTTTCAACTTCTTTGATTTTGTCTTTTAATTCCTCAAGTGCAGCGTAATGTTCCTTAGGGGAAATATAATCTTTAAGAATAGCAAGAGATTGCACTTTCTCCATTAATTCATCTATATGTGCTTGTTGTTTTTCAATAGTTTCTTTTAAGTCTTTTTCTTTTGCATCAAAATCGGCTTGGAGTTCAGCTTTTGATTCTTTATAGTTTTGATTTACACTCATTAAATTATTATTCAGCAGCTGATTAGTATGGTTGATATTATCATTGGTAGTTTTCAGCTTTTCATTTTCTTTGATCAACTCTTCATTTCTAGCTGCAAGACCATCTGATGAATCTATCAGATTATTATAAGCATTATGCCAATACTCTTCTTGACCTTTAGCAACTTTAATTTTTTCTTTTAATTCTTCCACTTCATCCTTATCATAGACTTTAGGCTGAGCTTTAGATTCTTCAAGTTCCTTTCCAAGATTATCAACTCTTGCTTTTAGATTTGCAATCATTGCATCCTTTTCCTGAAGTTCACCTTTCAAATCCTCATCGTTAATGTCAGCTTCAAGTTCTTTGATTCTATCCCTGTATTCATCTCTTTGGTTTAATTGTTGGATTAAGCTATCACGTTCCTTTTCAGATATAACATAGACTTTTTCTCCAACTCCAAAAATAGTATTGCTGAATCCTATCCTATTTGCATTGGCAGTATTTTTCTTAACTTCGAATTCCTGGCCAATGGAATAATCTTTTTTTTCAAGAGTTTTTTCATCCATCACTTTCACTCCAAATCCTTAACATACATAGTTTTATCACAACTATATTTTATAGCTATTGCAACAAATTGCAATTTTATTGCAACTCAATTGCAACTGGATTTCAACTATTGCAATTGGAATTGCAACTCACTTTTCGGAATTGCAACTTTTGAACAAATGTTGAAAACTGTTTAATTTTCAGTTTTTTGAAAAAAAATAAACGACGATCTTTATTTTTCAAGGTATGCTGTTTGCTTGCAGGAAGGTGTAAGTATTGTAATACTTATACTATATTACATACATTTCCTTGGTATGCCACCAAACCTTCCCCAGAACATAGATTATGGACATACTGATATGCCGGTAGCTGTTCCGCCCACTCGCCATATACTACAAGAATTTATATACATATGTGTAATAATTACAAATTGCAACTATTGCAACACCCGAATCCTTAACTGGAAGTGCAAGGAAAATGAGGTCAAAATTGCAATTTCCCCATTTTCGGATTTTCAAAATTGCAATAAATTGCAACAAAATTGCAATTCATGTATGGAAAATTGCAACAAAATTGCAATTTCTCTTTGACGTTAAATTTAACTTTCTTAAATTTTATAGTGTTCAATTTTATTATAAAATATTAAAAAATATTGAACAAACTAACAATAAAATAATTGCAATAATTGCAACTCTGATTCCGGATTTCATGGTGAAAATTTTGGGAGTTGCAATTGGATTGCAATAGAGTTGCAACAAAATTGCAATAGTTGCATCTGGAATTGCAACAGAATTGCAATAGCAAAAATGGTCAGAACATATAGACCAACTAATACAAAAACTAACATTCAGCATAATAAAATAATGTACTACACAAAACGGACACATTATATAAAAATTATAATACTTGAATATATAAATTAAATAATATGTCAAGTAATAGTATTAGCTGGACTTACTTTTGCCAGGGCATGAACTCCATTGCGTACTGGCTGCTCCAGAACAAAAAGAAATATAAGAAACGGGATTACTACCAGATACTCAAACTGAAAGGTAGCTGTGCCGATATTGAAAAGAAAGCAAAGAAATTAGGAACCAATAAGCTAGTGGCAATGTATACAATGGCGGCCATTAAGGATAACAAGTCATTGGACTTCCTTCCAAACTATGTAACATTAAAGAACGGCCTTCAGATAGATAAAGCCGAATATGTAGATATGGCCATAAGAACAGAAGCATACATCAAGGCCAATGGAAGATTACCTGCAATAGTATATAGGAAATCAACATTACCGGATTATAAAGACACTACAATGAATTTCTTTATCAAGATATTCAACTTCAAAGGCAATACCATTGATGAGGCCTTAGCTATTATAGCAAATAAAAAATTATATAGCAAATACTTCGATTCACAAAAAACAGATAAACAAACAATCAATGACGGCAGTAAAGGTAAAGGTTCCAACTGTGTAGACTGGGGACAAGTATATTACCGCATTGCCAAAAGCTTAGGCTACGATGTACAGTTTGTCCACGTTAAATGTCGTGTCAGTGGTACTGGCCATATCAGATTAAGGCTGAGACATAAGAAACATACTTCAGGAAACTGGATCAACCGTGACCCTGCAGCAGTAGCAGATACAACTTCAGGTAATGTTAGATCCATCTGGTGTGAAGATGGATACCTTATAGCATATGATCCATCATGGATATTTACAGATTTATATTCAAGTTAGAGGTGATAGAATGAATTGCGGACAAGCGATTGAAGAATTAAAAAAATTCCCAAAAGATAAACCATTAATGATAATGGGATGGTATAGTATTGCAGAAACAGATGACCCTGAAGACATTAACAGTATATGTTATCTCAAGGAAGTAGATATAGATACTTTAGAAGTCACTGGTGAGATAACAGACTTTGTAGCTATTGTTAGTGACAAGTACCATGAAATAGCAAGCGAATTTCCATAACAACATTAACATCGGCCATTTGATATTCGAAACTAACTTTCTGAAACCCTTTCATATATATCACAGGGGAAAAAAGATTGATTTGAGAAATCGTGGCCGTTAATGTTAATGTCCATTTAAGTAAATTAAAAGAAAAAAAGTAACTATTATAATTTTAACATTAATAATTCAATAGAGCAAATGCAGAATCACTTAATAAAATAAAAAAAAGAAGTTGTTAAAAATTTAACAACAAAGTTTATACTACTTTAGATTGGATAAATTTACCTACAAATGCTCCAAATAATCCTAATATAATATTTAAAATGAATATTGAGAAATTTCCATATAGTAATCCAATAAATAAACTAGCAATTATTCCAATTAAAGCACCATAAATAATAGCATATACAGTTGTGTTTTTACATAAAAATCCAGCAACTGCTGTAGCTAATACCAATCCTAAATAACTTACAATACTGCCTCCGCCAAGCATACAAATTATAACAAAAATTATTGATATAACTGCACCAACAGCGATAGGAAATATTTCTATATTACCTGCAATATCTTCATCCATTTTTTCACCTCATTTAATAATATCACTAATAACGTCTTCATTACTCTTTCCAGTAACAATTTCTACAAAAGGAGCGTTAATACAAACCAATTTATCCCCTTCTAAATAATAGAAGTGGTTTCTTGAAGAGGAATCTAAAGCTAATATACCTTCTTTCCCATCGATTGTTACAGATTGTTTTGTCGCAGGGAAATTAATTTTTAAATCATTAATATCCTTCATATCAACATCACGAACTTCAATTTTAGTAAATTCATGATCTGCATCATTAGAATAACTAAAACCTTCCCCTTTAACTCCTTCATCAAGAGTTATTTCTTCAACTTTATTATATCCATCAGGAAGATGAAAACTAATGCCATTAACAGTTACATCATTACCATTGCCCATAAGCATTGAAAATACTCCAATTAATATAATAAGTGCGACAATAATGATAATAATTGATTTCAAGCTAAAATTAAAGTTTCCTAATGAAATATTATTTTTTAAAGAATCTTTATTGTTTTTATTATTTTTCTTAACAGTGCTTCCACAGTTAGAACAAAATTGAGTATCTTCTTCTAATTCAGCACCGCAATTTTCACATTTCATTAAATCACCTACATTAATCCTTTTTACCAAAATAGCTAGTTTTAAATGAATTGAATGAATCTGCAATTCCATTTAAATCAATATTTTTCCCAGCGCCTCCGGATGGATCTTTGGTGGATTCCATAATAATACTCATTTCTAATTGCATGAATCCCTTTTCAATAGTTTTATGCAATTCAGAAGTGACATCAACATTTTCACAAGAATCTTTGTTAAATGAATCCATCATTTTTAAAAATACAAATTCATGATGTTGTTTTTCGTACTCTGGAATATCAGAACCAGTATAGATGTCATCTAACAATGATTTAACTAAATTTATAAATTCTTCTTTATCTCCAGTATTCTCATCTAACTTAAAATCAGAAGGTAATAAATTAGTTTTAATTAAAAACATGTCACCTATTTTATCAGAAGTAAATAAGGAATATCCTTTATTTTTAACATGAATCAAGTTTACTGATTTATTTTCATATATATCAAGTTCCACTTTTTTATAACATTCATTTGGAGATAAATAACTTAACTTACGGACAAACATCGGCAACCACCATTAAAAATGATTATATAAGTAAATAATACTTACCTAATCAAATGTTATTGTATTTGCATACTCTTTTAGTAAATTAGCATCGCTTCCACAAACAACTACTGCCAAAGGACTGCCTTTATCTTTATTAATTCCTACAAATGAAGTGATATTGTAAGATCCAACATCTTTAGACATGTCTTCTGTTGAGTTAAATATGTATAAATCACCTTCATTAATTACTCCAGTATCATTATACACAGCACTATTTATTATTGTAAGGTTGCCATTTGACATTTCCTTTACTGTAGCTGAAATATCCAGGTCATAAACCAATACAAAAATTGTATCATTGGCATTTTTATAAAAATTGCTTGCTTTTAATATAGGACTATTTACTTGAGTAAAATTGTCATCATTAGCTACATTCATCTTAAATAAACCATCGAAATCTTGTGTATCACTTAAATCAGCAGCAAATACTGAAGTTGTAGAACAGATAGCTATTAGAACAACAAGTATTGCTAAAATTTTTCTATTCATAATACTTTCTCCCGTTTATTAACTTAAAAAAATCTAAACTGTGTTTATAAATATATATTTAATATATTATTATAATTTGTGTATACATAGAGATTAACATTAACATCAGTTATTAAATAATCAAAACCCAATATCTGAAACCCTTGCATATATATCGCAGTGCAAAAACCAAATCCAAATCCTGAAACGCCATCGTTAATGTTAATGTTGCCCAAGTAAATCAAATCTAAAAAAATAGTCATCGAATTATCAACCGTATGTTAATGGAAACATAGTATCCACTTTAACATTAACGGTTGGGTTCAGCTATTCAAAACTCCTTTTCTGAAACCCTTTCATATATATCGCAGTTGGAAATCTAAATTCAAATCCGAAAACCCGGCCGTTAATGTTAATGTCATATCATTAAATCAAAGGGAAAAAAAGTAGCTATTAATTATTTCAACATTAACGTTGATTATTTTAAACCTTACACTTATTTGAAAAATAGTTTTTAATCACGACATTATTGTCAGTTTATTTCATTTAATAACAAAATTAAAATTTAACAGCAATATTGTCTATTCTAAATCTTTATAAATTTCTAACCCAAGTTCGGTTAGATAATACACCCTTCCAGTTTTAGCTTCAGGGTCCAAACATTTAACAATATTTTTTTTACGCAAATCAGATAGTACTCTGGATGTTAAGCTGAATCTTGCATCCATTTCTTCTGTAATCTCTGAAGGAGTTTTATTCCTGGAGAGTCCAATTATTGTAATTACTTTCTGACGATTTTTACTACGTTTGACATAGGTAAAAGCATCAATGTATGTCGAGGTATCAGTGTCTTCTAACATGTTTATCTATATCAATTACGGATTAAATATTATGCTATTTCTATATTATTTTTATTTTATTAACTACGAACAAATTTATATATACAATTTAAAACGGAATTAGATACCTTTAAAAGAATTAATATTGTGTATAAATATGCAAAGTATTGTAACAATTAATTAAACTCCATTAAACTTGATTTAAAAATAATAGCATAAGTTAATTATAAATTGTTAGAACATTGTTTATGAAAAATATACTATTTTATATAGTAGAAATAATAAATTAATATAATGTATTACATATAATACGGCAGAGTGAAAATATGGCAAATATTAATAATACATCATCCTATATGGATGAAGATAAAAAAGAAATTATCAAAAATTCTAACTATACCTATAGGGATGCACTTGAAGTTGGCGCATATCTTATTGAAATTGGTAAATTTGAAAGAATCTATAAAGAAATGCAAATTCATGATTTACAAAAAGAGTTAGACGAACTTGATGATTAAAGCTATTTTATAAGAGTATAAGTATATTAAAGATTGAAATATTCTAATCAAGCTCAATCAATAATATCCAAGTTACCCGTAACACGACAATTCATTATTTAGGAATAATAATACACCATTATTATTTCACTATTTTTTAGATAATAAAATTTTATATACATTACACCATAATAAAAGCAATAAATAACATATCTGTATTTATGACAATAAGGAAAAGTAATGTCAGTGCAAGAGTCGATACTTGCCTGAAAAGAGTAGTCAAAGATTCCGAATACACTCATAAATTTTCATATGAACTTGGAGCTAAATTAATAGCATTGGGCGTAGCTGAAGAAACTATGAAATCTTTAGATGAGAATAAGGAATTAGATAAGATACTGAAAAGAATAGAATACATGCTAGTTAAAGAAAGAAAAAACCAACTTGAAAAAGAATTAAAAGACTTATAGGAGGATTCTCCTATGGGCCGAAAAAATTCTGATGTAATATTCTTTCTTGAAACTCATGAGCAGGAAATAATAAACTGCTGCAAAAAAGGGATGAGTAACAATGAGGTCCGAGAATTACTGAAAACTAGATATGGAAAAGATGTACCCAACAATACTTATAGAAAATTCAAAGCTAAACTAAAACTAACAAAAAACGATTTCTTAGAAACTTTAATTGATGAAATAATAGCTATGAAAACATCTGGAGCTACAGATGAAAACATCAGGCGATGGCTTGCAGAAGAACACGAATTTGAAGTAAGCAGGGCAACATTCTCAAGATTTAAAAAGAAATATAATTTATCTGATAGAGATAAAAACCCAAAAGCTAGTGATAAAAAATCATTAACCAATCGTGCTATTGCTCAAAGCCAAATAACTGATAATGAAATCCATTCTGATAATATTGACGTAGCTATTGACACCATACTACAACAACAGGTAACTGACATTAAAACCGGTCTTGAAAATTTAGATCGCATAACTAAAAATGCTGTAGGTATTGAAATTGACTTTTCAAAAATTGATCATGAGATAAGACACTTAGCAAATGAAAAGAGTTTGCCCAGATACTTACTTGATCTAGCCGAATTAAAAGTTAGGTATTTAGAATTATCTGTTAAAGCATTTGAAGCTAAAAATAAATTATTCAAAGATGAGATGGATAGGCTATTTAAAAACCGTGTCCTTGAACTGGAAGACAAAAAAATTGAAATCTCACAAAAAGACATTATGAATGAAATAGAAGTCCTTGCAAAACAAATAGATGATAATAATGTACAACGAGAACAATGAATTCTATTTAGGTGCAAGAGATAAAGCTATTCTTCAAAAATGTGTATATGAGAATCCATATATACCATTCAAACCTTTTGTCAAACAGGCTGAGATGATACTGGCCACAGAAAAGGAGGTTTTAATTGGAGGTGCTGCTGGAGGCAGTAAATCCACAAGCCTATTAATGCGTGCCTTATTTTATGTACAGGATGATGTTAATGAATATCATGCTCTAATTTTAAGAAGAACATTATCTGATTTAAAAAGAAAAGGTGCATTGATTCATAAAGCTAATCAATGGCTTAACAGGAAAGAAATTCAAAGAGACCCAGCTATTCGCCCGAAGTGGGATGGTACTGAACATTCATGGACATTTCCAAACGGGAACTCCTTAACATTTGGTTATTTGCGTAACATTAACGACCTCGATACTTATCAAGGTTCTGAATATCAATTCATTGGCATTGACGAGTTAACGCAGCTGGAGCGCTTTAAATATATTTATATGCGTTCACGTGTGCGAAAAACTAAAGACAATAAACTCCCAACTCAACTGATGGCATCTTCAAATCCGGGTAAGCGTGGGAACAAATGGGTACGTGAAAGGTTCATCGAAAAGATAGATGAGGACATTCAGGATAAAGACCAGATAAGATTTATATCATCCAGCTATTTGGATAATATCTATTTAGACCGCAAGGACTATGAAGAATATCTTATGGGCTTGGATAGAGTTACGCGTGAGCAGTTAATGAACGGTAACTGGTATGCTTCAGTTAAAGGTGAGCTATTTGATGAATCAGATTTCCACTTGATCTCTCATGACGAGTTTTTAAAAATTCCAATCATCCGTGTCATCAGGTATTGGGATCTTGCTGCAACTGAAGTCCTGGATGACACCAACATGAAAAAATCAGATCCGGATTATACTGCAGGAGTATTGCTAGCCAAAGATCTAAACGGTAATATCTATATTTTAGATTCATATGAGTTTCAATTGGAATCTAGAAACCTAATTAATGAAATCATTAACACTGCTGCACGTGACAAGTCAGATGTGCAGTATGTAGAAATTGACGGAAGCACTGGAAAGAATTTCGGTCTGTTAGTTATTGATGAATTAAACAGAAGAGGATTCACCACAGGCACTGGTAACTCACGTGAGAATAAAGTTGACAGGGCCAGAAGAGTTTCAGCTGACATCCAACTTAATGGAATTTTCCTGGTTGGAAAGGATAGAACAGGGTTCACTAAAAAATGGGCTATGGAATTTTTAGAGAAAATCACCGCATATCCTAATGAGGCCATTCACGATGATTGTGTTGTGGCCTTTACCGGTGGATATGAGAAACTGGTTTCTGAAGTTCAAACAAAAAGAGTTGATGTCGATAGATGGTATTCAACCTAAATAGCTATCGTTAATGTGGATATTAAACGTTAATGTTAATGTATGGACTGTATTATGGATTTGATGGATACCCATATGGACATATTATGGACTGGTCTATGGACTAACTATGGACTACTTAATGGACTTGATGGACTATACTATGGACTGCTTATGGACTAACTATGGACATATCTATGGATATATTATGGACTATACTATGGACTTATTAATGGACAAAGTATGGACTAGTTGATGGACTGTTCGTGGACTGGTCTATGGATGGACTTAACTATGGACTGCAAATGGACTTGTGGATGGATGTATGGACTGATGGACTATACCAAATCAAGTATACCCCCTGTGCGATTTTAATCAGAGCCATATTCGGGCTTCTTTTTTTAGGGTGTCCATATCGATGGACTAATTATGGACTATACAATGGACTGTTTATGGACTGCATGATGGACTGTTTTTTCCAGAATTTTGAAATTTTTGCTGCCTGCGAATATAGTCGAGCACATATAACATTGTTATCTTTCCAGAATCTACGCAATTTTCGGGGGGTACACATTTTTTTGGGTAGTCCATATGGATGGATGTATGGACTGCAGTCCATTTTATGGACTGTCGGATGGACTGTTTCCTGTGCAACAATTCACTCTGTCGTGCAAAAAATCATCCCGCGAAAAAATCGATATAATCAATTTTTTATAAATTTACAAATGTAAAAATACAACTGTAAAAAAATATAATAGTACAATAATATAATAAAATATTATAACATAAATAAAATAAAACAAAAAAATATGTATGTAATTTGACATCAATTTATATAGTATGAAATCTAAAAATTAATTTATATAAAATAGTGAGTGATAACTAATGGTTGATACTAAGCAAAAAACATTTAGGATACCAACTGAGCTGGCTATCGAATTTGAAGTTCATGCCAAGAAAACTCAGACAAAAGAAGTTGATCTTATTATGAAATATATAAGAGAGGGTTTAAAAAGAGACAGTAATCAAACAACATTAGATTAAAAATTATATTGAAAATGTGTAAAAAAATAGCAATAGAGTAAGATAATGAAATGACGGCAATCATTTCATAATCTATAAGTTTAAACTTAATTATAATTTTAGAATTTAATTATATTTAAACTTTTATATAAAATAGTGTATTACACACAAATTATTTTTTTCGCATTTCCAATTCAAGAGTGAATCAGGAAGTGTTATACATGGAAAGTTTTAATGAAATATCTTCCAATGGGATAATGGAAGATTCTAAGGATAGGACACCCGTAGCTATTACATGTTATGGAGTTAAAAGCTTTTTCTGGGAGAGGGAATCATGAGACCTAAAGTTGATTTCCATATCAAAGCTGATAAGGCCAAAGCAGATAAAGCTAAGGAATTATCTGGTCTAACTAACAGGGAACTTTATGAGTTAGGATGCCAAATTGCAATCGAGCAAAACAGGAACGTATTGGATACTGAAATTTTAGAATTGCACGATGCAATGGATAAGGTTAATGAACTGACTGCATCAATCAGATCAAGATTGAAAGATAAAGAAGTTCCAACAAGACCTAGTGATAATGCTGATAATGAAGAGGAAGAACTCAGAAGAAATATTTTACCTTTAGACCTCTTCAAAGAAATGGTATTGTACTATATGGATGATTTTGATATTACTGACCTGCAGGAACTCAGCAGTAAGAATAAAGAAATCTTCAGATTTGTTTTAATTAATTTAGCTCATTATGAAATGAGTATGGAAGATGTAAACCAACTATACGCTGACATTAACTCAGAGTAAGTTTATAATCTTCACTTATTTTTCTTTTTTTTAGAATTGCAATTAATTGCAACAGAATTGCAATTACATTTGAACATTATAATTAATTATTTCTGAATAACTTTTTTAATTTCCATAGCAATGTTTTCAGCTAATTTGACAGGTACTGCATTTCCTATCATTTTATATCCATCATTAATATTTGTATAATAAAAAATAAAATCATCCGGAAATGTTTGTATTCTAGCACATTCTCTTACAGATAATCTACGATATGGTTTTGGAGATTCTGGATCAAAAATTCTTTTATCTTTATCAACTTTAATCATAGTATTTGCTTGAGGATGGCAAGGTGTATGTCTGCCTCCAGCTTGAATTGTAAAAGAAGGTTCATCCCATTTTCTAACTCTATTTCTAGACATATACATTGTTGAAAAATCACCAGTCATATATTCATGATTTGGAATATCTAATTCATCAAATGGATTTGCTTTATTTTTTCCATATGCTGGTAATGGTTCAGGTAAATCCCATATTGCATCTTTGAGAGTTAATTTAGGTGTAATTGGTTCTGGGAATTCAAATTCTTTATTTAAACTTTCATGTAACCCAACTAATATTACTCTTTTTCTATCTTGTGGAACTTCATAATCATTAGCATTCAATACTTTAAATGAAACATTATATCCAATATCTTTTAGAGCTTCTTTGAATTTTTCAAATTCGGGTAAATGTGTTTTACAAACCATGCCTGGAACATTTTCTGCTAAAAAGAATTTAGGTTTTTTAGCTTCAATTAATCTAACATAATCATATAATAATTGCCCTCGTGAATCATTAATTCCTTTCATTGCCCCTGCTAAAGACCAACTTTGACATGGAGGTCCACCTATAAATCCTACAACGTCTGGAATATCCTCACCTTTAATATCTTCAATTGATCTCCTGTCAATTTTTAATCCATGGTTTTTTTCGTAAGTTTTCCAACATCCTTTCCAATTATCATTAGCAAAAACAATATCGAACCCTGCATTTTCAAAACCTAAATCTAATCCTCCTGCTCCTGAAAAAAACGATGCTATTTTCATTTTATTACCTCTTCCTTAATTATTTCCACATACAATTTATTGTAATGATAGTTGTCGGCATTCCAACAATTTGAACATCAAATTTCAAACTTGGTTCTACTTTTGAAGATGCATTATGTATTCTAAAACTAAATTGCCATCCTTCATCCATAAACATTTCAATAGTATTTTTCTTATTTGGTTTAAAATCAATTTTTATTATTCTTGTAGGTAATTTGGCTACAGGTATTGATGTTTCTGGTTGCGTAGTTTTAGTTGCTTGATTTAAAGTTCCTCTTAAATTAAAAGTAAAAATTTGTGTTATTTTTCTTGCATCCACACTAACAACTTTATAGAAGTCATATTCTCCTAATAAATATTCAACCATTCGTTTTGGTACTTCTTGATTTGATTCATAACTTCTTTCAACTTCATCTTTAAAAGAATTCAATAATGGAACGTAAACGTCATTCTCTTTATCAGGCAATTCACGCCATTTAGTCCCTTTAGTTTTTTCTTTTGCTAAATAATCAAAAAGTGGATTAACTTCATCCCAGTATTGTTGTGAACATGGAATGCTAAACCATTTTTTTCCAAAATCAATAGTCTTTGAGAGTCTACTATGTTTTACTGCAAAATGATTATGTTTCATACTTAAACCAATTTCCCATTGGACATTTCTTCTAACAATGAGTATGTCACGAACATCACCTTTTTCACCTTGACTATCTTGTTGTATTAATAACTCAAGTTTATCAGTACCATCTTCTAAAATCATAGGTTCTAAATCAAAAATAGACTCAACTGCGGCTTCAGCTGCTTTTTCTAAATCTAACTGAAGATCTTTATCTATACTTTCCCAAGCACGTTTAGTAGCTTCATAACTACTGTTTTTTTCAATAGAGGCTTCTCTAATTTTACTAATTTCTTTTTCTAAAGTGATTAATGTTATGAATTCAAATGCTCTGCCTTGGTTGTTACTTTTATTACTCAAAATACCACATTCTATTGTATTAATATATTGTTATTAATGTTTGTATTTAATTACATAAAACTTTTTTATTAATATAAACTAAATCACATTAGTTTTATTACTAATTTTATATAAATAATATAATAAAAAATATAATAAGGTATATTTCAAGTGAAAACTTTTTTACTGGAAAAATAATTCTTTACTGGAAAACTCCGCAGGTGATTGGTAATGTATGAATTAGTAGGTATAATGGTTGGATTGATTTTAATTAATGCTGTAGTTAGTTTATTGATAATTGACATCCTAGTAAGATGTTATTGTCTAATTAAAGAAGATGAATTTGATATTAGAAAAATATTGGACTAAGGTAAAATGGGCGTTACTGATTTTATAAAAACTAGATTATTGAATAACCGTGTAGAACAGTACAATACAAAGCGCAGCTATTGGGGTGAGGATGAAAGGCAGCCTAGAACAGATGGAATCAACACTGGTCTTGATTTAATTGATGCACTTCCTCCTGTAATTAATAAGACTATATCTAATGCAAGATATGCTGTTAAACTTGACGGTTATACTTCAGGTATTTTGAAAAATAGAATTGATAAGGCCAATGTTAATATGGTCCTGGTGGATAAGGATGAGAAGCTCACCCAGGAACAGAAACTAACTCTCATCCTATGGGCACGTAAAATCGACATTAGCCAAGTTGCGAAAAATATTCTGCAGGGTGGAATGGTTGATGGTGAGGGCCTAATCAAACCAGTCGAGCGATGGGATAAGGATATAGGCAAATATGTTAAACCGGTATTTCTTGAAATCGGCGCACGGGGTTACGGCCTTAAGAAAGAATTTAATGATGATAATGAAGTGCAGCTATACTTGCATAAGATGCCTGAAGATGTTGTTGCAGGATCTCCTGAGGAGTTCGCAAATTTTGTGAGCGTGGAGGAGGGAACATTAACGGTACAGTATGAGCCGGAGGAAGTAATTAACTTCATGTACAATGAAATCTACTGCGAGGCGCAAAGTATAATTTTAAATTGCCTTGATGATATTTATCACAAATGCAACTTGGAGCGCAATCAGGTCGAGCGTATTAATAAGGATAATATTATTGAAGTTAAACCTGCAATGGATGCAAACGGCCAGCCATACATCACTGAGCTTTCAGCCACCGCTAAAGAAAACTTATATGCTGATTATGGAACTACGGCTGCAAGTAATGTAGCTATTGTTCCTCCAGGAATTGAATCTAAAATACTTGGGGGTAATAACTACCAGTCAGACTATACAAGGCAAACTGAAATCTTCAGGAATAATATTTTAAGAACTTTCGTGACCCCGCAATCTCAAGCGGGTAATGAGAAGTCTAATCAGAATGTGGCCGAGTACATTAACGATTCAGCTATTACAGGGTTTATTGTTAATGTGGCCAACGACCAGAAGTGGGTGTTAAAGTATTGTAATAACTTATTGAATAGGCAAATGGAATTAATGGGTATTAAAGATTCTTATAATGTTTACTTTAGCTATTCACGGGATGATGTTATTAAATATCTAATGGAACTCTCTGCCGATGGTGATGAGCTCTATGAGAACTATTTAAGTAACTTTGAAGAGGAACAGCCGGTCGGTGAAAGAATTTTATCTGATAGTGGTGTTGAAGTTTAATAAATATTTATATAAATAAAATAATAAAGTTAATAATAAATAATATAATAAAGTGTGATTATTATGAGACATGAACTTTTTGAAGTGGGATCATACGATTATTCTGACCTGGATGAAAGGTTGGACAAACCTGTAATATGGAGCGAAGATGATCTAAAACTTATAGCTGAAAATTATCGTGGCGGGATTCCTTTGACTTCTGAGCATGATAAGATCTATGTTGGAATTGGAAATAATATTGAATATGAAGACGGAAAGCTATTCCTTGAAGTTCCAGATGAACTGGACATGGAAGGGAAAGGATTATCTCCTAAAGTTGATGTCCTTCTAAAAGACAACGGAGATTCATTTGGAATTGATACTATGAGCTTAATTGATGTTGGAGTAACTAAAAACCCTAGAAAAATAACTTTACTGAATTCTGAAATAACTGGAGATACCGGCGCAACTGGTGATGGTGGAAATCCGGCACCTGCTCCGCAGCCACAACCACAGCCTCAACCTAGTAAAGATGCAAACGTTGCAACTACTTTACTATTGGAAAAGCTGCAAGGCAAGGATGCGGAAATCGGAAAGCTTCAGGATGAAATTAATAATCTAAAAGAAGAATCTAAAAAGTACGATGAGATTAAAAAAGCTATTGAAGAGAATAAAGAATTTATAGATAGTAAAGATGATATTCTAAAAGAATTATCTGAACTGCGAAAAGCTGAGAATGAAAGAAAGATTAAAGAGTACGAGGCAAAGTACAACTTTAATTATAATGAGAATCAGCAGGATAAAGAAATTATTGATAAGCTATTATCTGGTGATGTTGATATGGAGCTGATGGAAAAGCTGGCTGAGAGAAGAATTAAAATTGAAGCTAGTAATGACGGCTCAGCACCAGGCGGTCGCAAACCTGGGAATGATGGAGATACAGGTGAGACTGGCTCAACTGGAAGTACTGGAGATGAGGATGCACCTTCTTTTACAACTCGTGAAGAATATAATAAGATATTAAAAGATATGGGATTTAATAGGACTAGGATTTAGCTATGATGGTGTTTGTTACTTTTCACTGGAGCTAGATTTTCATTGAATCACTCTTTGATAAATTTGTGGGGGACAACGTGCATTGAAACCCTTAATGCCTAATTAAGGGGGGACAAGCCCCCCTTTAATTACCCACGAATGCCAATGCCCGATGTATTAAGTTTCCAAGTTTCATAAACCTCGAACCGACCGCTAAAGGGTCGGTTCTTAAATTTGACAAACTTATCTATGCCAAACTACAAACTCGGAATGGGGGACAAGCCCCCATTCCTCGGAACCTGACATGGCCAATATTGTTAGGTCTATAGTATGGCCTTTCGCTTACGCTCAAGGCGTCCAGTCCTCGCTTACGCTCGGACGGAACATAATGCATGTAACTTAATTAATGTTTATTTGGTGTCTTACTTTGAACCGGCTATTGAACGGTCGGTTCTTTAATTTGACCACAAGTCATCTATTCCTAAAACCCTGAACTCGGAATGGGGGACAAGCCCCCATTCCTCGAATCTTACAATAAAATATTTTCAAATCCATAAACTCGGAACAGGGGACAAGCCCCTGTTCCTCGGCCTTGACAAAGCTATTATTGTTAGGTCTATAGTATGGCCTCTCACTTCGTTCGAGGCGTCCAGTCCTCGCTTACGCTCGGACGGAACATAATTGTAATGCTGATAATATATCAAACGGTTTCTTCATTAAATGACCTTACGGAACCGACCGGCGAGGGTCGGTTCCTCCCTATAGTATTGCTCGCCAATTCTATTCACCCCACCTATACCACGCCTCCCACTTCGGCCTCCTTTCGGTCGGCCTCGGGTCGGCGTGGTTATGGTGGGGCGAATTGGCTCGCTTATAAC
>NZ_JBGULU010000163.1:0-13539 GCF_045116495.1 Methanobrevibacter sp.
TGACTTAAAAGAATCGCAATGCTTATGGAAACTTTTGCTGGAAGTTTCAATGCCATTCCGGTTATCAGTGTGGCTGTGAAATTAATCACAAGTACTGCTGCAGTCAGTGAAACGATTGCAACGATATTGTACATGAACATATGCAAATTAACCATCAAACCGATACTAATGAAAAATAAGCTCATGAAAACGTCCTGAAACGGTTGAATATAACCTAAAGTCTGATGTGAGTATTCTGTATTTGAAATGAGCAGTCCTGCTATAAAGGCTCCAAGTTCGGGGCCGATTCCAATGAGGCTTGTTGCAAATGTTGTTCCCATACATATGAATAATGTCAGAAGCAAAAACAGGTCCCTGTTTTTTGTTTTTGCGGCATCCCTCAGAGCTAATGGAATGAACCATTTGGCTCCGATAAATATCAGCAGTCCAAGTCCCACAACTTTAACCAGCAGTGTCGGGACTGAATGAACCTCTAAAGGCTGACCTCCCAGAAGTGGAGTAATCAATATGACTATAATGACTGCAATATCTTGAAATATTAAAATACCGAGGGTTACTCTTCCCTGTGAGGAGTGTGTGATGTGTTTTTTCTGCATTATTTTCATGACGATTGCAGTTGATGAAAAGGCAACCAGAAATCCGAAAAATATTGCGCTGTTAATATTCATGCCCAAAATCAGACCTAGAAGAGCTATCAGAATCGTTGTCAGAACCACCTGCAGAATCCCGCCAATCAATGCATAGTGTTTGATTGCCGAGAATTTTTCGGTTGAAAACTCAAGACCGATAATGAACAAAAGAAATATCACTCCAAGCTCTGAAAGGCTGGATATTAATGTTGTATCATTGATGGCATGACCTAAAACGATTCCTGTAATGAAAAGCCCTATCATCGAAGGCAATTTTAATTTGTTGAAAATCAACAACACTATCACTGCGGTGATTAGAATTATTGACATATTTTGAAGTATTTGAATATTCATGTTATCTCTATGTATATTTATATTTTACAAATGGTATATTTGTTTTACATCACTAATTAAATTAATTATTGGTGTGATTAAACTGATGGTTTTTTCAGGTGTTTATGGTTTGGCTTTACATTTCGTGAATTAAATTGCATCATTTTCATGATGGTGAAATGGGATGTTATATTGAAATATGCATAGTTAATGTAATCATGGTTAGTGGTGTTAAAAAGAGAAAATGGTAGTAGATTATAATCTACTAACTTTAATTAAAGATTCAACAGGGATTCCTTCAATTTCTGAAAGGCCTGCTTTGTCAATCAATACAGTAACGCAGGTAGGTTCACCGCCCAAATCTTTTACTGTGTGAATGACTTCCTTGACAGTTTTTCCACTGGTGATGACGTCATCAACGATAACGACTTTCTTGCCTTCAACAGTTCCGAAGTTGGTACTGATTGTACCTTCATCATCAAAATCGTCACTATCTTTTCTGTGTTTGTTCGGGTGGAAAATAGCAAGGGAAGTGTCTATTCCAGTCATGTCTTCAAAAAATTCAGCCATTACGGTTGCAAATGGAATTCCGCTAACTGCAATTCCACAAACGACATCAGCTTCACCATGGGTCAACGCAATATCGCTCAAAGCACCGGAAACATAACTCAAACGTGTTGAGTTTCCACCAATACTTTTCCAATTAATTGCAAAGTCAACTGGTGCTTCAACTTTAACCTCTTCGGTTTTTTGAAGTATTAACCATCTTGCTGTATCCATACTTACATTGAGTTCATCAGCAATTTCACCGGTTGTGAATCCGTGTTGTCTGAGTTCTTGAGCTTTTAGGATTAATTTTTCTTTCACACTATCACCTTATTCTAGTTCTTCAAAACTGATTGGCCTATGTTCTTTAGAAGATCTGTTAGCAGCAATAACCATTTTAAGAGCTTTAAGTCCGTCTTCACCTGTTATTTCAGGTTCCAAATCATTGACTACCGCATTCAAGAAGGATTTCAGTTCTCCCTTAAGTGGTTCTTCATGTTTGATTTGAATGTCCTGTGCAAACTTACCGAACACTTCAATGCTCTGCTTGATGTAATCTACAGATATGATTCCTGCAGTACCGGTAAGTTCCAGTTCTCTACGTTTATACGGAGTTAGCCAGTTTACTTCAATGATTCCTGTTGATTCATTGTCGAAGTTCACCATGATCTCTGCATGGTCTTCAAATTCGGAATCGTCAAAACTGCAGTTCATTGTACCGTAAACTTGAGTCACTTCTTCGTCAAATAGGTAATTCATTATATCTAAATCGTGAATAGCTAAATCTATTGATACACCTACGTCCTTTATTCTAGGTGGGAGTGGTCCTACTCTTTTTGCAAAAGCAGACACTACATCTCCAATTACTCCGTCATCAATTAGTTCTTTAGCCTTTTGAACAGCGGGGTTGAACCTTTCAACATGTCCAGTTGCAAGCATTACTCCTGCCTCTTTTGCAGCAGCAATCATTTCTTCCGCCTCATTCAATGTAAATGCAATTGGTTTTTCAACAAGCACGTGCTTTTTTGCTTTAATAGCTTCCATTACCACGGCATGGTGGAATGTAGTTGGCACACACACGCTTACAGCTTCAATTTCTGGATTGCTAAGTAGTTCGCAATAGTCTGTGTATCCTTTGGCACCATATTTTTTCTCAATTTTTTTAAGCGCCCTTTCACTAACGTCAGAAACTGCAACTAAATTAGCTTCTTCCATTTTGTGGTATACACGGACATGGTTTTCACCCATAGCTCCTACACCGATAACTCCTACGTTTACAGTTTTCACTTCAATTCCTCCGTTTAAATATAATCCGCGAAAAGTCTTCCAATGCGCCCGCCAAGTTCAAGCGCATTTTTAATAGAACCTTTTTCGTTTTGCTCTTTAAGGATTTCTCCTTCTTTAGTCAATAATATTGAATAAACATTAAATTCTTTGTCTTTCATTCGTGCAATTGAACCGATTGGCCATTGGCAGCCTACTCCAAGTTCTTCAAGCACTTTTTTCTCTGCAAGCACTTCCTGCATTGAAACATAATGGTTTAGCTTGCGAATAGTCTCTTTTTTATCATAATCTTTCCTGGTGATGATGGCCAGAGCACCTTGTCCTGCCGGCGGTGTAATGTAGTCCAGTGGAAATACGGTTTTAATGTACTGTGTAAGATTCAGTCTTTTGAGTCCGGCTTCAGCCATTATTGTACCGTCAAGCTCATCGCCTAAAGCCTTTTGAATTCTGGTTTCAATATTTCCCCTTATGGGTTTGAGTTCAAATTCTTTTTCATGCAGATTGCAGAAGGCTTCTCTTCTCAGGCTGCTTGTTCCAAGTCGGCAACCGGGTCCCATTTCATCCCAAGTCATGTTTGATATAAGGACTTCATGTGGAGATTCACGTTTTGGAACCGCAACGATTTCTAAATCTTCGTCAAGTTCAGTAGGTAAATCCTTAAAACTGTGTACTGTAAAATCAACTTCCTCTTCCAAAAGTGCAATGTCCAATTCCTTGGTAAAAAGACCTTTTGAATCCATATTGTATAACTGGGAGGTTGTAATTTTATCTCCTTTAGTTTTAATAATTTCTACGTCAATTTTTTCGCCAATTATTTTAGACAAGTCGCTGCAAACCTTATTTGTTTGAGCAAGAGCCAATTGGCTTCCGCGAGTTCCAACAATCATTATATAATTCTCCGAATTTTTCTTTCTAGAAAAATTAATTTTTACTAGAATATGGGTTTTCTCCCATGCCTAGACCTACATTGTTATTTTTTATAGGTTATGATAATTAAATGTTTCAATTTTTAGATTAAAAAATAGTTAAAATTATCTCTGTGACAGTTTGCGATAATCTGATCGGTAGATGAACAATAGGTTTTTGCCGTCATTTGCCGCTTGTGCGTAAATTTCATCGATGTTTTCGATAAACTCTGCTTTTCTAGATATTTTACTCAATATTGATGAGCCTACATCTCCGGTTAAGATAATATCGGTTTCAAGAGTGTCTAAATAATCGGCAACCTTGTCTTCATCTATTTCTTCACAAGTTATTCCGTAATCTCCGCCGATTGCAATATGCCAGTTGTCTAAATCGTTTATCATATTTACTGATTGTCTGATGGCATCGGTATTGATTCCGGGATTTATCTCTTCGATTATGATGGAATTTCCGTTACTTCTTTTTGTGGTTCTTCCAGTAATCCCTTTATAATTGGCCAATCCTGTAATGATTTTATCTTCATCAATCTTTAAAGTCAGGCAGGTTAAAATCACGCCTAAAACATTTTTAACATGATGAACTCCTGGGGCAAATGTATAAACAGTTAATTTGCCTTTTAAAATGTCATTGTCGATTGTTTTAACGCCATTATAGCAGACTGTGATTTCAGTTTTGTCAAGGGTGTAATCGACAGCTTCAACATACATGTTGGCTGATTCATCATCAATGCTGAATGTATTGACATTAGGGTGGTTCATGTCTGAATAATACTCGTCAAAGCTTTCTTTTTCACAGACCACATTTCTGCAGTTGAATACCTGTTTTTTGGCTTTGGCTGCATTGCTTCTTCCTTTGGCTATGGGATAATTCTCAGAGATGTTTGTCAAAAGCCCAACATTTCCTATGCCGCTGACTCCAAGTGATGATTCAAAAATTGCAGAGTTGTATTTCCTCAGATTTTCACTCTCAACAATACCGTCTGCAATCTTGCAGATAGGATTTGCAATTTTATAGGCCAAATCAATTGTTTCCTTGATGTTGGCAGGAGCTATCGAGATGTCCTTTTTAAGGATGATTTCTTTTTTGTCTTCATATAAAAGTGCTCCCAGACTTGATAGAATAAGTGGATTTTCATCAATCAGTATTTCCTTTAACATAAAAACAGAGCTGGTTTTACCTTTAACGCCGGTAATTTCAATTTTAGGGATGTCTTCTCCCCAGTCTTCCAGCAGTTCCCTTACAATTTCATGATGTGTTAAAAAAGAGTATTTCAAATCGGGGTTGTTTTCAATTATTTCATCGTGAGTTAATGGGAGGTGAATTGGATGTATGACTCTCATTTCACCTTTATAAGTTTTAAGCTCACTTAAATCTTCAATCAACCAAACGTCGTATATATCTAGCATTTTTCTATCAATAACATTGAGAGTATTGTAGATGTCGTATGCCAGAACGTTTTTGCCTTTTTTTGCAAGGCCAATTGCTATTTTCACGCCTCCATGAGTCATGTCAATTACTAGATTATTCATTTACACACCTGTTGGAGTCGTTCACTCCTCCTTCAGCTAATTTGTCCTTAACCTTTTTGTAGAAGTATTTTGTGGAGGTTCTTATGAAGTAAACGTCCTTGTCTGATTTTTTGAATTTGATTTCTTCTTCGTAATCTGCCTCTTCGTTGCGCTGACCGTCCATAACAAATACTGCGCTTTTACCTTTTTTAAGTAATTTGACGGTGATTTCACTGTTGTCTGATACGACAAATGGTCTTGCTCCAAGTTTATATGGGCAAATAGGGATAATGATAAATCCTCCCACCTTAGGATCCATAATAGGTCCTCCTGCAGACATTGCATATGCTGTTGAACCGCTCGGTGTTGAAACAATCAATCCGTCAGCCCTTACCTCATCAATAATTTCTCCGTCTACCTTGATTTGGAAATGAAGCATTTTTGCAGGTTTGTTTGTCATGATTACTACTTCATTGATGGCTGAATAATAGTTGTTTTCGTGGGATACAACAAGCCTTGATCTTTTTTCCTTGTAGTATTCTCCTCTTAGAATTTCATCAAGAGCAGTGAAGGTGTCCTGGATTTCAGTGTCGGTTAGAAATCCTACGGTTCCCATGTTGATTCCGAATACTGGAATTTCAGGTTTCATTTTTGCTTCGGCTCTCAGGAGTGTTCCGTCTCCTCCGAGAATGATTGCCATGTCACAGTCAAAGTCAAAGGTATTTCTTGAAAGCTTTTCGTAGTCTATGTTGAAGTCGATGTTTTCAAGATAATCGGACATTTCAGGATAAGTCTCCTTGGTTTTTTTGATTATTTCATCCAGTTTTGGATTTTCCTTCAGCTCAATAATCTTTTTGGCCAGTCTTTCTTCAATTTGAACTTCCCTTCCGTTTGTTAAGAGATAATCAATGATTTCAGCTGAAAACAGAATGCTTCTGTCCTGGTCAATTCGTCCTACGATACCGATTTTTCCTATGACATCTGTTTCGTTGTCATTTAGAATATCAATCATCTGTTTGTGGAGTATCTTTGTATTTGCAGCAACAACAATTGTTTTTTCATAGATGCTTAAGGTATTTTTCAGTTTTTCACCATACTTGTCGGTGATTATTCCTCCGGCTTCTTCAAGAATCAGTTTAGCAGCTGCAATATCAATGATTCTGCTTCCCCTAAGGTCCAAAAATGCATCATATCTTCCGCTTGCAACATATGAAAGTTCCAGTACGACACTGCCCATAACTCTCATTCTTCTTGCATTGTCGACAAGTTTTGATGCCTGTGATGTTCCGCTTTTTGTAAATCCTCCAAGTGTCAGGTTGCTGAAGCTTACGACATCACTTGGATGAACCTCTTTGTTGTTCAGCCAGCAGCCTTTTCCTTTTTCGGCTTCAAAAAAGTTACCATTGGCTAAATTTGAAATAAATGCCAGTTCAACATCATTCAATGTTGCAACACGTCCGTCAGGAACGCTTGCAACAGCTATTGAAATTGCAAATGCAGGAATTTCCTTGATTGCGTTACTGGTTCCGTCAATTGGATCAACCAGAAATATGAAGCGAGGTTTTTCCTCTTCACTCAAATCGTCACGCCTAAGTTCCTGTGTAAGTGTAATAGCTCTTTTTGTACCTTTTCCAAGCCTTAACTCACCAATTTCTTCACTGATTATGTATGAATAAACAGGCGCTTCTTTTAGTGTGTGTACAACTATTTCTTCGGATACTACATCGATTAGGGATGTTGGAGTCCCATCAGCACCAATTTTAACTTTCTCACCTGCCTCAGGTGTTCCAATATAGGGTCTAATTGCTCTACTTACTTCCTTAATGATTTCATAGGCAAGATCTGTTGCCATTTTTCTGTCTTGAGCATCCATTTTTTCACCTCATTTTAATAGGGTATTTTTGTATTATGTATATTTAAATCAAGTAAAGTATTTTGTTTATTTGCTGATTATTTCATCGGTAATGTAGACGACACTTGCTACGGCTGATGCTGTTTCCCTTACTGTTGTTGTTGAGGATTCCACAATCAGCTCTTTTATTTCGACGCCACGTTTGTCCATCATATATTTGACCATTTCTTTTGCTTCGCTAATCACTTCATCGGGGTTTTTATCTCGTCCGGTTGTCTCAACAACGCAGCCCAACTCCTCTCCAATGGCAACTGCCACTGCGGCTGTAATCTCTTCGCCGAAAACGTTTGAAGTAATTTCGGACAGAACGCAGTTTACCATGCTTCCGGCTTTGAGGTAGGGCAATTCCACAATTTCGGCATTGCCTGCAAGCATACTGGATACTTTTATAAGGTTGACATCCCCTATTCCTGCATCGCTTAAGGCATTGTCAAATGCGTTTAGTTTTGTCGGACCCTCATCTTTTCCACTTACGATAGCTATCTTCATATGTTAATATTTGTATTAAACATATTTAAATAATGAATTATATATTAAATTTAGGTGTACCTAATGATTTTAAACAAGTATCTATCAATATTCATATCAGCATGTCTGTTCCTGTTCTTGATGCTTTTTACATCAATCGTAACATTGACATTCTTTAAGGGCCAATCAATTCCATTCATCGGTCTGTTTTTTGTTGTTGTCTACTATTTTATTGCAAGGGCATTTTACAGCTATCTGAGAAATGATGATTTCTACAAAAACACAAGACAGCACACATCAGATAAACCTGGCGAAAAATATATGATTAAGGGCGAAAAGGACACAAAAAAGATTTTCATCATTGTCTGGATTTTCGCAATCCTGATTTTGGCTGCAGTTTCAATATGGCTATATTCATATAACCACGGATTAATTTAATTTTAACATTACCAATTTCTCTAAAAATTTCCAATTTCAGCGAATAGTTTATATAAAATAGAATATATAGTTAATACTAATCTAATAATAATGCTTATTATGAGATTAAAAACCGGTTTTTAATTAAATTTATGGAGGAAAATTAATGTCAACAAAAGTTGTAGAAATCAAAACATTAAAAGTTGGAAAATACATTGTTTTAGGAGGAGAAGCTTGTAAAATCGTTAGTTACTCAACTTCATCCCCTGGTAAACACGGAGCTGCAAAAGCAAGAATCGAAGCTATTGGAGTATTTGACGGTCAAAAAAGAAGCCTTGTAAAACCTGTAGACAGTAAAGTAGACACTCCAATCATCGATAAAAGATTAGGACAAGTAATTTCCATCCAAGGTGACATGGTTCAATTAATGGACATGGAAAACTATGATACCATTGACTTACCAATGCCTGAAGACTTAAAAGACTCAATCGTCGAAGGTATTGAAGTAGAATACATTGTCGCTTTAGGAAACATGAAAATAATGAGAACAAGAGGATCTAACTAGATTCCTTCTCTTATTTATTTTCCTTTTTAGATAATTATGCTTTTCAATACATATGAACCATGGAAATTTGCATTCTCATCTGAAAATGAGGATATAAAAGAAAATTCATTTGGAATAATCGGAGTTCCATTTGACAGCACTACTTCTTATCACTCTGGTGCACGCTCAGGACCAATTGTAGTACGTGAAGCTTCATTTGGTTTTGAAAGATACAATACTATTTTTAACAAAGAACTTAACACCACATTTTACGATTTCGGAGACGTTAATGTCGTTCCCGGAAACTGCAAGAAAACATGTGAAATCGTTAAGGACACTGTCAACGAGCTTATGGACATGAATCTGAAACCGTTGATAATAGGCGGTGAACATTCAGCATCAATAGGAGCCATTGAGGCACTGGCCGAAAGACATGATAAATTAACCGTAATACACATGGACGCCCACAGGGACCTTGCATTCGAATTCATAGGAGAGAAATACTCACATGCAACAGTAATGAGAAGGGCTCATGAAATGGGTGCAAACCTTGTCCAGATTGGTATAAGATCATCATCCCTCGATGAAGAGGAATTCGTAAAGTCCACATACAACATTCAGACATTCAAAAACAGGGATGTTCACAAGCATATGGATGCAATCGAATATTACTTGGCAAACATTGACGGACCAATCTATGTTTCAATAGACATGGATGTTATGAATCCGGCCATCGCACCAAGCGTTGGAAATCCGACACCGGGCGGACTTGAAACATACAGTGTGGAAAACATCCTTAAAACGTTATGCCGCAAAAATATAGTAGGTTTTGATGTTGTGGAAACCGCAACAGATAAATTGGGTGATGTTACAGCAGTTGTAGCCGCCAAAATAATTTATGACTTTTTAACCCTAATTGATTAATTTCTTTTTTTTAATACATCAATTTTTGAATGGGAATATAATTTGTTGTATAAATTCCCAAATTGGTTATTTAAATAAGTAACTAATCATTATATTCTTTTTCAACTTTATCAAGGTAATATTTGCCTTTATCGGTGATGCTATAGAATCTGTAGCGTTTATCATCTTCATTCAGACATTCAACTAACTCTGCTTCCTTTAATGTTTTCAAGTATTTTGAAACATGATTGCTGTTGTCGTTAATGTCCTTGCTGATTTTGGTGGGGATTTTATCTTCGTTTTCAAGGGATTTTAAAACGCTGATTCTTTTTTTAGACCGTGCAAGTAAGGATATGATACTCATATCATCTTTTTTGTTCATGATTTAAAATTTGGAATTTAGCTATATAGTAGATATCTATATGATATTAGCATGCTAATAGCAATATTTATATGTTGTGTTTAAAATAATTAGTATTACAGAAGGTTTTGGCTATGAACAAAAAGGTTTTAGTAATAATCATCATTCTGGCTGTAATCTCGTTAACTGCCATATTTGCCTTAAATACATCAAATCAGGATTTTGACGGATTGTTTACAATGGATGTTCCGTTGGGAAAACATTATAGTGATACAGCATACTGTAGGGCAAATGGTGGATTGGGCAGTAAATGTGAATACAGGGAAGATAACGCGGGCTGTGATATTGAAAAAGGTGATATTGTGGTCTATTATTATAACAATTCTCTTTTAACAGGTGGGGAATCAAACGCTCTTGAGCATGCGCTAAATGGACTTACAACATCTTATTTATATCAGGCATCTAAAGAAGGTGATTTGATGATTCTCACAAATGATGAAGATATGACAAAAATGCCACCATATTTGGCAGGCAAAAGTAGCGAAAATGGGGATGAAGTTGTTTTTGTTGGTGGACGAAGCCTTGATGATGTAAAGCACTATGCAAATACTATTGAATTTAAATGAGGTATTTATGGACATTGTAGATATGTTTGAAAATTTGGGTTTGGGATTAGGCATTGTTATAGGTATAATCGCATTATTATTTGTCATTTTAATCTTAAGCGCTATTATTCCAGGATTATTGTTTTATTTTGGAAGATTATTATTATATTTAATCATAATAATTGCCATAATAACTGTAATTTATTTCATTGGTAAATTTGTGAAGGATTTTATTAAATGAGGTGTTTAATATGCTAGTACGTAATTTGGACTTTTTATCAATACCAAAGGAGTTTTCTAAAGTCGAAGTAGACATTTATGGTGGAAAATCAATAGCTTTAGTATATATTGGAGGTAAAGGATATTCATTAGTTTTAAAAGAAAATGATGTAATTGACTCCATCTTCTTATTGAAAACTGATATTCTTCCAAATACCATAAATGAACATCAGGACAGACAGGATTTTATCAATGTCATTAAAATGCTTTTGGATAAAATTTATTCTGTTGCCGATATCAAAGAATATGAAAAACAACATCAGGAACATGTATTTTTAAGGTTAATGGACATGTTAAATGATGGTGAAGCTGTAGAAATCATCACAGAATCCTCTAAAGTTTACACTGACATTGAAAAAGGATTTATGAAACTCGAAATAGACATTCTGGAAAATAAAATTAATTCATTAAACAGTTCTATTGCAGATGTTTCAAACAATTTACAATCTACTGTAAACAATATTGAAGAAAGGGATTGGGGAAACAGAATCAAAAAAACAATTAATCAGCAATAGGTGGTGAAAATGGTAAAATGTAGTAATTGTGGAGCTGAAGTTATCGGTTCTGATTTCTGCTTTAACTGCGGTGAAAAGGTTGAAAAGTTTGAGGGCTCATCTGATGTTTGTCCGAAATGCGGAACAAAAAACAATAAAAACACAAATTTCTGTGTTGGATGCGGTCATAAATTGGCCAATGGAGCTTCAGTATCTTTCAAACAGCAGGAATGGAATGCAAGACGTGATGAAGTCCTTGCAAGATATGATAGGCTTGCAGAAGAATTCGGAATTAAGGATGAAGATTATTTCTTGACTAGTGTTCGCAGATTCAATAGATTGGAACAGGGAACATCAAAGCACAGGACCCTTAATGCACTTTTTACAGATAGATATTTATTTGATTCTACAGGAATCCCTTTTATGAATGTTTCTAAAGCTTTTGGAAATGAAACAATGATTGATGGATTCTTCATGATAAAAGAAGATAAATTTGTCTTCATGGAGATTGATAATAGGGACTGGGAAAAGGTAAATGCAGGAATAAATAACTTTTATTTTGACAAAATCGTCTCAATGAGAGTAACATTGGGTCTTGGAGACGAAAGCAGATATGAGGATATTACTAAAAGGGCTCCAACTTCAGCTCATGATATAAAAAGGGTTATTCAAAATGATATCCAATCTCTTAAAGCAACCAGATTCAAAGATCTGATTGCCAATAATGATAGTGCAGACATGTTTGACAGGTTACTTATAAAATTGGTCGACAATACCTTTTATGAAATTAGACTTCCGAGCTATAAATTTGGTCAAAACCTGGTTGATTTATTTGAAAGCCTGAGAAATCAGCCGCAAAAAGTAGTCATTGAAAATCAAAATACCGCACCAACTAAAGCTCAACAATTAAAGGAATTTCAGGAACTGCTTGTAAGCGGTGCAATAACACAGGAAGAATTCAATCAACTCAAAAATGATTTATTATTTGGGTAGGGGTTTTAGATGGTTAAATGCAGTCGTTGTGGTGTTGAAATTGCTGATTCATTCGATATATGTCCAAATTGTGGAAACAATCTGGCTGAATCACAAACACCTGCAGAATCAAGTGAAGATTTAAAATGTCCTTCTTGCGGGGAATCATTAAAACCGAATGCGGATTTCTGCTCAAAATGCGGTACAAAAGTTGCAAATGATTCAAACAGATGTGAAAATTGCGGGTCTGAAGTTCCGGATGCCGTATTGTTCTGTCCAACTTGTGGAGCTAAAGTAAAACAACCTCAAAAAACTCAACAAGTCAATATATGTCGCAATTGCGGATTTAAGTTAGAGAGTGATAGTACATTTTGTCCGGAATGTGGAACCAACATTCAAACTGGTGAAATGGCCACAATTCCAACAAAAAACTCAAATCAGGGATTCATAGATAAGATTAACATCAACAGTATAATAAAACCGACTATTGTTGCTTTAGTAGTTTCAATTATTTTATCTATTATTGGTGTTTTAATTGGATTTTCATGGATTTCATTTATAATCGCAGTTATTTTAAGTGTAGGATTCTTTGCAGGTTTGATTGATAATGAAGCAAATGCAGTCGTGTCAGGATTATTTGTAGGGCTAATTTTAGGATTTTTAGAAAATCCGATTATTCAATTCTGTTTCGGCAAATTAGTTGCTAGAGTATATGAATGGTTCTTTGGAAGTCAGATAATCTTTCTGGTTATCGTTGCAGTGATAGTTGCTTACGTTTCAAATATGTTTTTAAAATCAAAAATCCAGGGTATTGTGGGAGACCACTTATCTTGGTTATAATTCTTTTTTTTACTTTTAATCCAACAATACCATTAAATATCACCTTAAACTATATTTATAATATTAACGAAATGGAGCAAAATATTATGAATAAAAGAACTATAGAGCTTTCAGGCCATATTATCGACTCATTGATATTAACCAAGACAATGGGCATAATCATGGACAAAGGCGGAGAATTTGATATATTGGAAATCGATGTTGGAAGAAAGAAATCAGATGTTAGTAGAGCTAAAATCGAAGTTTCTGCAGATTCTCCCGAGTTATTGAATTCTATTTTAGATGAACTGTCTGTTCTTGGTGCTTCTATCGATGAGATTAAGGAAGTTAAACTGGTTGCATCAACTAAAGACAAAGTTGCTCCTGAAGGTTTTTATTCATCATCTAATCACACTACTCATATTTTTTATAAAGGAAACTGGATACTTGTCGAAGAGATTGAAATGGACTGTCTTGTCGTCGTTGATGAGGATGTTCCTAGAGCTTATGTAAAACCAATTGCCGATGTTAAGGAAGGTGA
>NZ_JBGULU010000164.1:0-2335 GCF_045116495.1 Methanobrevibacter sp.
GGAGTATTCTAAGGAGGAATTATAATGGGAAAACGATTAATTCATCAAAGAAGAGGTAGAGGAACTCCTGCACACCGTGTTGCTTCTCATCGTTTTAAAGATAAAATCAAATACAGATCTTACGATGCATTAGAAAAAGAAGGTAGTATTAAAGGTAAAGTCATTGATATTGTACATGACCCAGCAAGAACCGCTCCTATTGCAGAAGTAAAATTCGAAAATGGTGAAAAGAAATTTATCTTAGCACCTGAAAGCATTCAAGTCGATGATGAAATTGAATGTGGTATTTCTGCACCTATCAAATTCGGTAACACATTACCGCTTGCTGAAATTCCTGAAGGTACTCCAGTATATGATATTGAAAACACTCCTGGAGACGGAGGTCGTTTTGTAAGATCTTCTGGAACTTATGCTTCTGTTGTTACTCATGATGCAAATCAAACTGTTGTCGAATTACCATCTGGGGAATTAAAATACTTAAATCCTAAATGCCGTGCTAGTATTGGTGTAGTAGCTGGTGGAGGAAGAAAAGATAAACCATTCCTTAAAGCTGGTAAAAAATGGCATGCTTATAAAGCTAAAGGTAAGAAATTCATGACTGTAAGAGGAGTTGCAATGAACGCTGTAGATCACCCTCACGGGGGAGGTAACAGACAACATCCTGGTCGTCCTACTACTGTTTCAAGACACGCACCAGCAGGAAGAAAAGTTGGTTCAATTGCAGCTAGAAGAACTGGTTTAAAAAGATAGATAGAGGGTGTTTCATTGGCAAGAAAAATATTTAAATATAAAGGTTATACTCTTGAAGAATTACAAGCAATGTCTTTAGAGGAAGTAATGGAATTATTCCCTGCAAGACAAAGAAGATCTTTAAAGAGAGGATTCTTACCAAGACAACAAATTGTTTTGGATAAAATGAGAAAGTTGAATAAAGAAGGAACTAAAGATGGTCGTCCTGTTGTAATTAGGACCCACTGTAGAGACATGATTGTTATACCTGAAATGGTTGGAACCACTTTCGGTATTTATGATGGTCAAAATTTTGTAGAAGTAACTATTGCGCCTGAAATGATTGGTCATTACTTTGGTGAATACGCACCAACCAGAAAAAGAGTCCAACACGGAGACCCTGGTATGGGAGCTACAAGATCATCCATGTTCGTACCACTTAAATAAGGAGATTAAAACATGGCTAACAAATATGCTTATAATAATGATGTTGATGAAGCAAAAACTGCACGTGCTATGGCAAAATCCCTTAAGATTTCTCCAAAACACAGTGTTGAGATTTGCAGAGCAATAAGAGGAATGGAAGTAGTTAAAGCTAAAGCTTACTTAGAAGATGTTATTGATATGAAAAAATCTGTTCCTTTCAAAAGACACAACAGAAAAGTTGGTCACAGAAGAGGACAAGACGGCTGGCCTATTGGTAGATACCCTGTAAAAGCAGCAGCACAAATCTTAAAAGTTTTAGAAAATGCTGAAGCAAATGCAGAGTACAAAGGTATGGACACTGAAAAATTATTCATTGAACATATTTCATCTCATAAAGGTGTAGTAATCCCTGGTTATAGGCCAAGAGCATTCGGTAGAATGACTCCATTCAATACCCCAACTACTCATATTCAAATTGTATTACAGGAGGCTAACTAATGATAGAAAAAGATTTCGTTCAAGAAGGCCTTAGAAGAACTAGAATTGACGAATACTTAGAAAAAGAACTTGAAAGAGCTGGATACGGTGGTATGGACGTTCAAATCACACCTTTAGGTACCATGGTTGTAGTTTACGCAGAAAGACCTGGTATGGTAATTGGTAGAGGTGGAAAAAATGTCAGAGCTATTACCAACACTCTTAAAACTGAATTTGGATTAGATAATCCTCAAATTGAAGTTAAAGAAGTGGATGTTCCAGAACTTAACCCTAAAATCATGGCTTACAAAGTAGCTAATATGTTACAAAGGGGTATGCAATTCAGAAGAGTAGCTTATTCCACTATCCGTAGAATTATGGGTGCTGGTGCTCAAGGTGTAGAAATTACTATTTCTGGTAAAATCAGAGGTTCTAGATCTGCTGTAGCTAAATTTGTAGAAGGATACATTAAAAAATGTGGAGAACCTTCAATCAGGTTAGTTGAAGAAGGTTTTGCTACAGTTCAATTAAAACCTGGTGTATTAGGTATTTATGTTAGAATTATGCCGCCAGATACAGTATTACCTGATTCCGTTGAAATTCTTCCTCCTAAAGTAATCATCGAAGAAGAAGATGGTGAAGTTATTGAAGAAGAAATCGATGTTGAAACCGAAGAAATCATCGAAGAAGAGATTATTGAGGA
>NZ_JBGULU010000165.1:0-38861 GCF_045116495.1 Methanobrevibacter sp.
GAAAAAGATAAATTTAATACGTAATATTGATTTTATGGAAAACGATAATATGGTTGAAACTTATGTTTTTGGACACAAAAGTCCTGATACTGATAGTATTACTTCAAGTTTAGTAATGACTAACTTAGAAAAAGAATTAGGAAACAGTGAAGCTCAAGCTTTTAGATTAGGTAACATTAACAAAGAAACAGAATTTGTTTTAAATTATCTGGGTATTGAAGCGCCTGAATTATTGGAAACTGTTGAAGATGGTGCCAATGTTATTTTAGTAGACCACAACTCACCTGCTGAATCAGTTGATAATTTGGAAAATGCAAATATCTTAAAAGTTGTTGACCATCATAAACTTGCTTTAGAAACTTCTTATCCATTATTTTTAAGATTTGAACCTGTTGGTTGCAGTGAAACCATCTTATGTAAATTATACGAAGAAAATGGTGTTGAGATTTCAAAAGAAATAGCTACTTTAATGTTGTCTGCAATTATATCAGACACTTTGCTCTTAAAGTCCCCTACAACAACTGAAGATGATAAGGTCGCTGTTGAAAAGCTATCTAAAATCGCGGAAATTGATGCTGAAGAATATGGTTTGGAAATGCTTAAGGCGGGAACCGATTTAAGTAGCTTTACCATTGATGAAATTTTAGCATTGGATGCAAAACAAATTGACTTTAAGGATGTTAAATCAATTGTTAATCAGGTTAATACTGCAGATATTTCAGATGTAATGGCAATGAAAGATGACCTTGAGGAAGGAATTAACAAAATCATTGAAGAACAGGATTTGGATTTATTCATGCTTTTAATTACAGATATTGTAAACAGCAATTCCCAAGTAATTGCACTTGGTAAGGATGCTTCTTTGGTTGAAAAGGCATATGGTGTGACATTGGAAGACAATACTGTTTTGCTTGAAGGCGTTGTTTCACGTAAAAAACAGGTTGTACCAATTATGACTGAAAACGCTTAAAGTATTACTAAAAGCTGTTAAGAATTCAATTCAACATAAATATTTATAAATGATAACTTGATTAATATAATACTAAGATGTATTTTTTTGATACATCTCTAATCAATCCTATAGGGATATTTCCAAAAAAAGCATAATTATAAACGGATGCTCAAGCATTAAACAAAATTAGAAACTAACATTTAATTATGCTTTTTTTGTCTTATTTTTCATGATATTTTTTTGAAAGGTGTTAAAATGAAAACACTTGAATGGGAAGACAATAAACTAAAACTCATTGATCAAAGAAAACTTCCTGATGAGTTGACCTATGTATACTGTGAGGACTATCAGGAGGTTATAACTGCAATTAAAAATATGACTGTTCGTGGCGCTCCAGCTATTGGTGTATCTGCTGCTTTTGGTATGGCGCTTGCAGATATTGAGGGAGTTGATTTGGATAAGGCTGCTGTGGAAATAAAAGCTGCAAGACCTACTGCCGTTAATTTGTTTTGGGCAGTTGACAGGGTATTGAACAGCAGTGAAGATGCTCTCACAGAAGCGCTCAAAATGTATGAAGAGGACATGGCAACAAACAGAGCTATTGGAAAATACGGTGCTGAAATCATTGATGATGGAGATACCGTCCTGACACACTGTAATGCAGGTGCTCTTGCATGTGTTGATTATGGAACTGCACTGGGAGTATTTAGAGCTGCAAGGGATGCAGGTAAAAACATTAATGTAATCTGTGATGAGACCCGTCCACGTGGACAGGGTGCAAGTTTAAGTGTTTGGGAAATGCAGCAGGAGAACATTCCTGTAAAACTGATTCCTGATGTAGCTTCAGGATTTTTAATGTCACAAGGAAAAATCGATAAGGTTGTCATCGGTGCAGATAGGATTGCAAAAGGCGGTGTTGTAAATAAGGTAGGTTCATTTATGGTTGCGCTTGCTGCAAAACATCATGACATTCCATTTTATGTGGCTGCTCCTTATTCCACATTTGATAATGAGATTAACATTTATGATACTGTAATTGAAGAAAGAGATGGTGATGAAGTTAGATATTATGGAGGGGCAAGAATTTGCCCTGAAGGTACTGAAGTTATCAATCCCGCTTTTGATATAACTCCAAAAGAGTTAATCACAGGAATTATCACTGAAAGGGGAATTATTGATCCGATTTAGACAATAATTCTCAAATCTTATTTTTTTTTAGCTTTCATTTAAATCAGAAATATTTCTCAAATTAGGTTAAAATATCTTTTTATAATGAGTGATAATTATTTAAATTATTAAAAATAAATTATTATATGTCTGTTATTAAAATTTCTACACATTCCAATCAATTTTGATTATAATTTACAATCATGTAATACGTAGGGATTTGAAATTCTTAAATTAAAATATTGGGGATAAAAATATGGAAATTAGATATAATAAAGAAGAAACTTTGCCTCCTTTGATTGATGACTTAGTTAAAGAATTAACAAAAGATGATTTTGTACATTTTAAGATATTATGTGCAAATGAGGTTCATCATTTCCATAAAGAGGATGACACTATCATTGAGTTTCAATTAACCTATGTAAAAGAAACTAGACCTAATGGAGATATGCTGTATATTGCTTATCCTGATATCTTCAGAGTCAAATTATATAGGGATTTGGCACAATATCTTGAAGATGAAAAGAAAGCTGATGCTTTTGAAGACTCTGATTTATGGACTGGTAATAGAATTATATTCTAATTACCTTTCTTTCAATTTTTGCTAACTTTACCGTCAATAGCCACATGCCATTCATCAGGAGAAATTGATTTTACTTTTCGGCAATTGACAATCTCTACTTTTTTTCCGGCATTTTCACATGCGGTTTCCAGGCGTTTTATTCCTTGTTCATATCCATCTGAAAACTCGTAATAGTTGATTATTCCACCATCTTTAATTAAATCAACCGCAACATCAAGGAAAGTATATGCGAGACCTGGAAGGTTCATGATTATCCTATCAAACTTGCAGTTAAATGACTTTGCAACCTCTCTCACATCACCGCAGTATGGCTTAACAGTACCTTTCAGTTTATTCAACTCAATATTTTCCTCCAAATACCTTATTGCGTTTTCGTTAATGTCAACTGCGGTAATTTCAACATTTTTGTTTCTGGCTATTACAATTGGAAACGGTCCTATTCCACAGAACATGTCTAGGATTTTTTCACCATCTTCAACACTTTCCATTACACGTTTCCGCTCTGTTGCAAGTCTTGGTGAGAAATAAACTTCCCGAACATCCAGTTTTAACCGAACTCCGTGTTCTTTGTGAATTGTAACGGAATCATCGCTCCCTGCTAAAAATTCCAAATCACGAATGCGTATTGTTCCTTTGATTGCGCTTTTTTTCATATAAATCGCTTTTCTTTTTGTAAATTCATAGGCTGCATCTCCAATGATTTGTCTTTTATCGTACAGTTCATCCGGAATTTCCAGAATAACAATATCTCCGATTGTATCAAAGGAAGTTTTCAGATTTTCGATTTCTTCGTCAGTCAGCTCATCTTCGAGCAGTTCTGAAAAGTTGCGGACCACTTTTTTCATAGGTTCCAGTTCAACATCTACAGTCTCATAACCATCAACATCCTCATTAATTGGAATGTATCCAAATTTGCCATCTGTTTTTATTCGAAAATCCATATTCATTAAACTGTTTTCCATTAGTTTTATACGCACATCATTTAATTGTCTTAATGGAACTTTTACACATTTCATAAGATTTATTATGTTTAAATTATTATATAATGTATATGTTTTATTTAGTTGGTTTAGGATTATTTGATGAAAAGGATATTTCACTTAAAGGTTTGGAATGTTTAAAAAATGTTGATAAGATTTATGCTGAATTTTTCACATCCAGATTGTTTGGCTCCAGTTTCGAAGCTATTGAAGAGCTAATCGGAAAAGAGATTGAAGTTTTAGTTAGGAACGAAGTTGAAGAGGAACACAAATTCATTGAGGAGGCCAAGACTTCAGATGTTGCTTTGGTTACAGGTGGTGATCCATTAATTGCAACAACCCACAGCGATTTTTTGGTTCAGTGTTCAAAAAAAGGAATAGATTATGAGGTTATTCACGGATCTTCTATTTTATCCTCAGCACCAGCCATTTCAGGTCTTCAGGGATATAAATTTGGTAAAGTCACCACAATACCATTTCCGGATTATAATTTCTATCCGAAATCTCCTTACGAAGCTATTGAAGAAAATCTGAAAATGGAGTTGCATACTCTGGTTTTACTTGATATTCAAGCTCACAAAGACCGTTATATGACTGTTAATCAAGGTTTGGAATATCTGATGAATATTAAAAATGACCTTGACCGTGAAGGTTTAATTGATGAGGATACTCTGGCTATGGGTATTGCACGTGTAGGTTCAAAAGATGTTTGTGTCAGGGCAGGAAATATTTCTGAATTGGTGGATTTTGATTTTGGAGGCCCGCTTCACTGCATTATAATTCCTTCAAAACTTCACATTGTAGAAGCGGAATATTTAGTTGAAATTGCTGGAGCTGACCCAAAAATTCTTGATGATGTTTAATTTAAAAAAAGGGGGAGTGTGGAAGTAGATTAATCTACTTCCATGGATAAGAACATATTCTAAACATTTTGGAGATTATAAAATGATTGACTGATGTTCGTGATTAGATATGAAATTAACTTCATATCGTTTATTAGTTATATTTTAATCCTATTTAAATTTTATTATTTTTTTAAAGAATTATTGTTAAATATACATTACTTATTTTTTCAAAAAGCTATAAAATGGTCTTTTAAGTAATTTTTTTAGTTAAAATAGTTTGTAAATTTAAATTTTTAATAAAAAAAGGGGGGAGTTTGGGAAGTAGTTTTATTTCCTACTTCCTAAATGAAACATATTCTAATCATTTTGGAGATTATAAAATGGTTGAATTGTGTCATGTACAAATATGAAATTCAATTCACATCGTATAATACTTATATTTTAATATTATATAAAGGTTTTCATTTGATTTTTCAAAGATTTTTTCAAATACATTAATATGTTAGAAAATTAATAGTTTTACACACAAGCTAAGCAGGTGGTGATTCAATGGATAAAAAAAATATCATTATCATATTGTTAATTGTAATTATTGCAGTGCTTATTATCGGTTTGGCTGCGATGATGTCTGATTTCGGCAAGGAGAAATCAAATGTCACCATTAAAAGTAATGATACAATCAGCCAAGGGGATTCCATTAAAATTGAACTTACGGATGTGAATGGAACTCCAATTGATAATGAAACTGTAAATGTTACCATTAAAGATAAAAATGGAACTGTTGAGAAAAAAGCATCCGTTACAAACAAGAAGGGTGTTGCTAAAGTCAAAATGGATGAAAAACCTGGAAACTATACTGTAGATGTTACTTTCTCCGGAAATGATAACTTCACCGAAGATAAACAAACCCAGCAGGTGGAAGTTGTAGACATTGAAGTTGTCTCTGAGCCGGAACCTGAACCTGAACCTCAAGATGATCCTGGAGCATTTTACAGCGAACAGGAGGGAAGGACAATCTACACCGGTGAAATACAGAATGCACCGGACGGACACAGATATAAGCATTTAGGATATAACGAATGGGAAATGATTGATTAGATGATGCATGATAGTGGTGCTGTTAAAGATAACGTATGTTCAAACTGCAGATATTGGGTGGTTGATGTTCAGCTTAGAGGCCAGACCAACGGTGTAATTTGCACTATGGGTCAGGGCCATACAAAACCATCCGATACTTGCCCACTATTTGCCTATAATCATTCTATTGGTCATATTCTAAAATCAAACAAATAATAAATTAAAGTCATTTATATTTAATCTGTATTATTGACTCCACTATTTTTATTATTGACAATTTTTTAAAAAAATTTCCATAATCTTTTGCTAAAATTATTAATTCGATTGAATATTCTTTTTTATGCATTAAAATGACCTTAAAAAACACTAATACATTTATTAACTAGTGTGCATAATCTAATTGTATGACTAAAAATAAACGCGTTACAATCAGCATCAATAATGACATTGACTTGCATTTTCGCAAAATAGCCTCCAATAAGATGTTATTTAGGTCCGGATGGTATTCAAGGGCTATTGAAGAGGCAATGTTATTGTGGATTGAAAAAGAGGATAAATAAAATTTTTTTCTCTTTTTTTTCTTTTTTTAACATTAACTATTTAAATAGAACTCAACTATTTATTAATATAGAGTGGTGTTAAAATGGAAAGTGATGAATTTAGAACTGTTAGAGTTTATACTAAAAAGTATAATAGTAAAGACAAGGATGGCAATCCTGTTGAAAAGGAGTCCAAACAGAAACAGGTAAGTCTTAAAAAAGAAGATCCATTTGAAGATAATGAATTGGTAAAAGTATTAGCACAGGATGAATACGAAAATTTAGTTGAAAATCAGTTCTCTGAAGAAAAACTCAATGAATTTGACCAGATTATTAGGGATAAGGATAATGAAATCGAAACTTTGCAAAGTCAAATTCAGACTCTTAAAGGATCATTTTTTGATGATGTGGATTCACTTAAAGAACAGATCAGCGATAAGGATGAGCTCATAAAAGCTAAAGATGAAATTCATGAGCTAAACAAGAAGATTGCAAAAATCGATGATGAAAGAGTAGCTATTTTTAAAGAATTGGACTATAAAAATAAAATGATTCTTGCTTATAATGTTGAGCTTAACAAATCAATTTTAAATGCCATCAATGTTGTGATTGATGAGGCGAGAGACAACATTAACAGACGCAATGCCCAACTTGTGGAAGGTTTGGAAAAGTCAATAGAAAAATCCAAACATGAAGTAAATGAAAAGAATAAGGCTATAGCATACGATATACAAGCTACAGTTGAAGACATGAATGAACAAATCAGAAATACAAGCACTCTTAAAATGATACTTAATAAAAATAAGATTAATCTAAGGGTTCCTGTTGATGATTTGCTCAAGCCGTTTGATTTTGACTTTGATGCTGAACAATTGCTTTCAGGACAGGCTTTGGAATTGGATGCCTCTGAAATCCTAAAAGAAGTTATGCCGAAACTCCCAGAACCATTTTCCAAATATATTGACACTCTAGATGAAGAAGATTTCCCAGAAACAATTGAGATTTCATCAAAAAAATGAGGATTAGGCTATGAGGACATTTAATTCTGGCAAAATCTCCTTTGAATATCCAGATGCCTGGGAAGTTGAAAAGGCAGACATATTGTCTAATCCTGATTGTATTGCTACATTATCAAAAGGAGAAGAAAACCTGATAAATGGGGTGATGTTTCCAACTGCAACAAATCTTGATGATTACAAGATTTTCATGGAAGATGCAATATCTGATGATGGTGGAGTAATATTGTCTTCAGATTTTATTCAGATTGCAGGTATGGATGCAATTAAACTTCATGCAAATATGGATACTCCCGAAATCAATTTCGATATCCATACATATGTTTTTATTGAAAATAGGAACATCTATATTTTTGAAATGAGGACTCTTGACATTACCGGAGAGTCTGAAAGGGAATTCAAAGACATAATCAATTCATTTAAAATAATTGAGTAAACTCAAGCAGATAGTCCATACATGTTCTGTCAAGTATTTTTAAGGTTGAGATGTTTTGTGGAGTGGTTCCAGAGCGTTCTTCTACAAGATTTCTCAAGGATCTGTTTTTCATGTGTGCATGGATTTCTTTAAGGGTAAATTCCATGTTTTCTATATTTTTTTGCTCCAGTTCTTCTTGAGTTATGTTTTCATAAATGGGATAAGTATTCAAATCATATGATTTGGTTGGGGTCTGCAATACATTTAAATGACTATAATAATTTGCAGAATCTGCTAAAAATCCATCAATACCCATATATGTTAATATTGGCATGAATGAAACTTCGGTAAATGAAAAAATGAAGTAACTTGTTTTTTTAGCTTCTTTTTTAAGGGTTATGACCAGCTCGACAAGGTCTTTTGAATTGGTTAGAAGCGCATCGCCATTGGCTATAATGAATCCGTTATATCCAATTTCTTCCAATTGCTTTAGGCATTCTACTCTTAAATCAACATATTTAGAGCCCTGAATTACTGCAATATCGTATTCTTTAACATTTTCTTTTGCAAGCCTTATTGTTTCTTTAACGTTAAATTCAGCAATTTCACGGTCGATATTGTATGAAGACCCTTCACTTGGTGAGATTTTCAAATCTTTTTTGTAAAATAATTTTGGGGTAAGTTCTCCATCAACTTTTCCAACTCTTCCAGGTCCGTCATGTGATTTGATTTCGAATTTTTTTATCATTTGTTTCATCCTATTTATTGTTGATTTAATATTTGAGTTTAATATTTATTAAAATTTTTTTTCATTACTGTAACCTTTTTGATTACACTAGCTAAAATTTTAGTAACCTTTATATATGGACTTTTAATAGAATATTAGTATGGATTTGAGGAAATAGTCCGATGATTATCCGAGGTGTGTTTTCAATGTCTATTATAAATCGATTAAAATCTCTATTAACTGGAGAAACTGATAATGAAGAAAAAGACATCAGAAATGATGTATCAAACACATCCGATGATGTCCAAGTTACATCTTCACAAATTGTAAATGATGATGTCGTTTCAGGTACTAAAACTACTGTTCCTAGAGAAGTAGTTAAAGAGGAACCAGAAGCGGACAAAAAAGATTTAACTTTTAAAAGTGACATCGAAACTTTAGAAGAACCTGCTGAACCTGAAATTGTGGAAGAAGTTGAGGAAGTTATTGATGAAGTTGAAGAAACTGCTGAAGTAATTGACGAAACTTCTGAAGAGGAAGAAGCTGTTGAAGAAACTTCTGAAGATAATGTCGAAGAAGTTAAAGAAGATTTAAACAAAAAAGAAACAAAGAGAGATACTATGACTTTATTGACTGATAAAGAATTATTAACTGATAGTAATCGTGATCCAGATTTCACTGCTGAATTTATTGACGCAGGTATTGAAACTGTAAAACACTGTTTCCAATGTGGTACTTGTAGTGGTAGTTGCCCATCTGGAAGAAGAACTCCTTACAAAGTAAGACAAATCGTCAGAAAATGTTTATTAGGATTAAAAGAAGAAGTTATCACTGACGATGCTTTATGGATGTGTACTACTTGTTACACCTGCCAAGAAAGATGTCTCAGAAGTGTTAAAATTGTTGAAATTATCAAAAAAGCTCGTAACATTGCAGCTCATGCAGGATACATGGCAAAACCTCACAAAATGACTGGTGTATTTGTAATGAACACTGGACATGGTGTACCAATTAACGATACTGTTAAAGCTTTAAGAACTAAAATTGGTCTTCCAGAAATTCCACCAACAACTCATGCTTATCCAGAAGCATTAGCTGAAGTACAAAAAATCTGTAAAATCACTGGTTTTGATGAATTAATTGGTTACGATGAAGCAACCGGTGGATTAAAAGAATAAATTTATTAGGAGAGTTATAATATGGAAATTGCATACTTCTTAGGTTGTATTATGAACAACCGTTATCCTGGTGTTGAAAAAGCTACCAGAAAATTATTTGAAGCATTAGATATTGAATTAAAAGATATGGAAGGAGCATCTTGTTGTCCAGCTCCTGGTGTATTTGGTTCTTTTGATGAACAAACCTGGGCTACTATTGCAGCTCGTAACTTAACTCTTGCTGAAGATATGGGTGCTGACATTATGACCGAATGTAACGGATGTTTCGGTTCATTATTTGAATGTAACCACATATTAAAAGAAGATGACGAAAAAAGAGCTGAAATTAACGCAAACTTAGCTGAAATCGGCAGAGAATACAAAGGTACTATTAACGTAAAACACTTCGCTCAAATCTTAAGAGACGATGTTGGTTACGAAAAATTAGCTTCCTTAATCGAAAAACCTTTAGACTTAAATGTTGCTGTTCACTACGGTTGCCACTTCTTAAAACCTACCAAAACTATTGGTATTGAAGATAATGCAGAAAACCCAGCTATCTTAGATGACCTTGTAGAAATTACTGGTGCTAAATCCATTGACTACAAAGACAAAATGATGTGCTGTGGTGCAGGTGGAGGTTTAAGAGCTAGAGATAAAGATGTAACTACTAGCTTCACTAAAGAAAAACTCGATCACATGACTGCAGCTGGTGTAGATGCAATTGTTAACGTATGTCCTTTCTGTCACATGCAATTTGATGTAGGTCAAGTTGAAGTAAACGAAAAATACGGAACTGACTTTGCAATACCTGTATTCCACTTAGCTCAATTATACGGATTAGCTATGGGATTATCAGCTGAAGAATTAACCTTCGATGCTCAACAAATTGATGCAACCCCTGCAATCAAAAAAGCATTAGGTGAATAGATTTAATAAAGGATTTTTCAATCCTTTTCATTTTTTATTTTTTAGGCATTGAAAAGACATTTTGGATAGTTATCATTTCCCATGATAACTTTTTTTTATCATAATTTTTTTTGTTTTAGTTTATGCGAATAGTTCGTAACTATATTTATATATGATTAATAAGAAAGAATATAAACAGAATATATATGAGGTGTAATTATGTTTGTAGCAACATTAGATGGTATTTTTAAATATTCTGACCTTCCTGAAGAATATGGACCATATGTACAATTTAAAGCAACTATTGATAAAAGAGAACTCAAACCAACCGATGAAATTGCAATTCTAAACATTGCAGGAACTTCAACTCATCATGTTTTATTTTTAGACTCTTATTCCAGTACTGAAGAAATCGAAAGGGAATTAAGAGATGCGGATGCAAAAATTAATCATACTACTTTAAAAATTATAGGTGGACATTTATGAGTTTACCTTCTGAGCAAAACTGGTTAATTCTTCAAAATCTCATAACTGATTTAACTAAAAAGGGATATGAGATTCCTAAGGGAATTAACCCTGAGATGGGTTTAATTAGATCAACTATTAGCTCATATAAAAGAGATCCTTCCCATCCTGATTTGATTAATGAGTTAGCAAAAGCTGAGATGTCTTTAAATACTATTCAAGGAACTCTATTGACAATTGCAGAAGAAGAAGGAGATGAATACGTTGATTATTGGCTCGATTTATTAAAAAGAGCCATGAAAGGGGAAGAAATATTTGAATTTGCAAATTCCCGTTCAAAATTTTTGCCGAATACTCCTCCTGGTTTAACAACTGGAAGAATAAACTTAAAAGATGCATTAGCAGAGGAAAGAGTCCAGGAAATTGCAGAATGGTCTGGCCTCATTATTGAATTTGAGGATGACACTACAATTCAATTGCATGGCGATAAACCGGATCTTAAATCAGGCTTAAAAGAAATGGGATCTTTCTTTTTAGAACAACAAGGTGATTAGATGACTAAAATTTTAGCGATAAGTGATGTTCACGGTGAAGAAAACGAAAATTTATATACTTATTTAAAAAATAATGACATTGATTTGGTATTGATTCTTGGAGATATTACAAACTTTGGTCCTTTGGACTTTGTTGGTACTTTCATAGATAAAGTGGCCGAATGTGATGTAGATGTAATTGCAATTCCAGGTAATTGCGACCCTAAAGGTATCTGCAATGCAATTAATGAAGTTTCATTCTGTCTTCACAATAATATTATTGCTTATGGGGATGCCATATTATTTGGGTATGGCGGTTCCAATGAAACCCCATTCAATACCCCGGGTGAAATCCAGGATAATAAAATATACGGGGACGTATATGAACTGTTAGCTAATTATGATTATGTATACAATACAGATGTTCCTAAAGTAAAAATATTGGCTACTCATGCTCCACCATATAATACCGAAGCGGATAAGATGGAAAATGGGGAACATGTTGGAAGTTCAGGAATTTTAAAATCAATACATGAATTTGAACCTGAAATTAATGTTTGCGGACATATTCATGAAGCAAAATCCCTTAGTAAAATTGGAAAGACTACCGATGTAGCAAATCCAGGAATGCTTAAAGATAATGGTGCAGTCTTAATTGATGTTATAGACGGCTCAAATTATGAAATAAGCTTAGTTTCATTAGATGAATAATTATTCATCACTCTTTTTTTTATTTTTTTGTCTGAAATCAAATAACAACTTTTATTTAATATTATTTTAAAATAGTTTAACATATTTTATTCTGGTGGTATAATGATTTGGATTACTAGTGATGTAGATGGTGAATTGTATAAAGAACCCTTTTCTAAAGGAATTTTGTCTCGTTCACTTAACATTGCAGATATTGGTTTTCAAAGAGCTCATGAAATTGCTAGTGACATTGAATTAGATTTAATCAAAAAGGGGGTTACTGAAATTGCCAGCTATGAACTGGCGAAGGTAATATTAAATCATCTTAAAACTGTTGACCCTGTTATAGCTAAGAAATATGAAAATTGGAGGTCACTTAGAAATTCTAAAAAACCGCTTATTATTTTAATTGGAGGAGCTTCAGGTGTCGGCACATCTTCAATGGCTTTTGAACTTGCAGGCAGGCTTAGATTAAAGAACCTTATAAGTACAGACATGATTCGTGAAGTAATGCGTAAAATAGTTTCCAAGGATTTGAGTCCGGTAATTCATAAATCTAGTTTTGATGCTCATGAATGTATGAGACCAACCTCAATTAGGATTGATAATGTTATTGAAGGTTTTATAAGTCATGTTGATGTTGTTAATGTAGGTATTGAAGCTATTATTGAACGTTCAGCAAAGGAAGGTATCAGCACCATTATTGAAGGAGTCCATATTGTTCCAGGTTTCATCAACCCTGACTTAATGGAAAACAACAATATAATAATATTTACTTTAACTGTTGATGATGAAGAATCCCACAAACAAAGGTTTTATTCCAGATGCAGACAACCTTGGGCAAAACGGCCCCTTGAAAGATATATGGATAACTTTGATGCAATCAGAAAAACTCAGAAGTTTTTAAAGCAGCAAGCGGAACTTAATGATTCTCGTATTATTGACAATGTGGATATTAACCAAACCCTAGATATTATGGTAAATGATATTCTCGAGCAATTCGGAGGTATGGAAAATGTTAAACAAAAAAGTGAAAGAAATAATGACTACTGATGTTATAACAACAACATGTGATGTTGATGTAGTAAATGCATTTGAAATGTTGATGGAACATAAAATCAGTTCTCTTCCTATTTTGGATGGGGAAAAGCTGGTTGGAATTATTACCGCAACTGATGTCGGTCATAATTTAATTTTAGATAAGTATGAATTGGGAACAAGTGTAAAAGAAATCATGATAAATCCTGTTGTTACTGTTTCTCCTGAAGACAGTATTGAAACTGCAATTCAAATCATGAAAAAAGGTGTTTCCTCTTCAGGTATTTTAAATCAACTTCCAGTGGTTGAAGATGAGAAATTAGTAGGTATTATTTCTGATGGAGATATCATCCAAGAACTTTTCTAATTTCACTTATTAATTTTTATTATTTTTACTTTTAAACTTTTTTAATTAAGTTACTATAATTTTATTTTTTTCTAGAATGGATTGTCTATAGGTATTTTTTTCAATTCCAGTAAAAATTTTTCATTCTAGTAACTATTTTTTAGATAACATTTATATAATATTAAAGTCATATATTATTAGTGGCTAGACCGGAGGGTTAGGGGTCCTCTGTAAGCACACACCCCCTTTGGTGCGGTTGAAGTTCAAAAGGCGGCTTTTTGATGAAATATAAGCCTAGAAAAACAATATAGAAACCTCGTCCTACAGGATTGGTGGTGATGAGATTTTTACTGGAGGGTAAAAATAAGTCATCTTCGGTATAGGAACGGGTCAGGCCCGGAAGGGAGCAGCTTTACTATTAACATTCAATGCTTGTAGAATCCCGGGGTGGAGTTGGATTTTTAGATCACTTATATTTTTGAGATTAGTCCACTTTTGAACATGCCATTTATAAAAATAATTAAGTTTATAAGTAAGTTAATACATATAAACTATTATACTGTTTTTCATATGTCGGGATGGCCCAGCCTGGTACGGCGTCGGACTGCTAATCCGATGGTCTTATGACCACCCGGGTTCAAATCCCGGTCCCGGCGTTTTTAATATTATTTATCTATTTCTTGTTTATGGTCATAGCTTAGTCCGATAGGGCATGCATGAACCATTACATATTTCACTTCAGGAATCTCTTTAATAATATTGTTCTGCACCACATGCACGATTTTATGGGATTCATCTAAAGTCATATTTCCATCAAGTTCAATGTGTAATGTAACGGTTGCATAAGCTCCCAAATAATCAACTTTAATGTTGTGGGGATTGTTTACTGCTGGAATTTCATTTGCAACTCTTTTAATCTCGTTTATAAACTCTTTTGATGGAACTTTTCCCATAATATTATTAGTATTTTCCTTTGCAATTTCATAAGCGGTTTTTAAAATCAAAAGGCCAATTCCAAAAGCAATTATTGGATCTAGTAGGGGGTATCCCATATTTGAAACAATTACTCCAACCAATATTGCAATTGAAGAGAATATGTCTGTTCTTTGATGTTTTCCATCTGCAACAATTGCGGGACTTTTAATTGATTTTCCCAAATTTATAATGTATTCACTAATGCTATAATTAACAATTATTCCCATGGTAGCCATTACTGCAGCCAGTGTTTCCGGAACAGTTATTAATGAAGGATTAAGTATTTTTTCAACGGCGCCCTGCATAATTTCCCATGCAACGATTACTAAAAATATTACAATTACCAATCCGCTAATAGCTTCGGCACGTCCGTGTCCAATGGGGTGTTCGGCATCTGCAGGTTTTTGGCCTATGTAAAAACCGACATATGCAATGATGGATGTTATAACGTCTGATAGTGTATGTGCTCCTTCTGAAACCAATGCAAAACTTCCAGACATCAATCCAACAGTAACATTCAAGACGGTCATTAGACAGTTTGCAGTTATTGCAACTATTGCTGCCTTTTTTCCACCTTTTTGGCGAAATTCATCCATTCACAACACGCTCTTCTAGAATATCCATTGCTTTTTCAATATTTTCATATGAGTTTGCATAAGACATGCGCACATGTCCCTGTCCGTTGGATCCAAATGCTGCACCAGGAACTGTAATGACTCCTGCCTTTGCAGCTTTGACAACGAAATCTTCATCTTCTATTTTTGGGAAAACATAAAATGCACCTTCAGCATTAACAGTTTCATAACCCATTCCATTTAAACGTGAAACAATCAGATTCCTTCTATTTTTGAATTCACTAATCATTTTTTCAACTTCGTCCTGCGGACCAGTTAATGCTTCATAAGCTCCTTTTTGTGATGTTGTACTTGCACAGGCGATGTTGTATTGGTGTACTTTCAGTAATTCTTCTGTTATATTTTCATTTGCATTCAGATAACCAATTCTAAGCCCTGTCATTGCATAGGTTTTTGAAAATCCATTTAAAGTTATTACATTATCGCTGTAATTGGCTGGCGAGTAATGTTTTTTATCGTAGATAATTTTTTCATAAATTTCATCGGATATTATCAGAAAATCATTATCCATTGATAAATCCGCTATTGCTTTTATATCTTCTTTTTCCATAACTGCCCCTGTTGGATTTGAAGGTGAATTCAATACAATTGCTTTGGTATCCTTTGTTATTTTTTCAGATACGTCTTCTGCTTTTAGTTTAAACTCGTTTTCCATTTTGCAGTCTACAGGAACTACTGTGCCTTCAGCTATTTTTACACATGCTTCATAGGATAAAAAACCTGGATTTGGTAGAATCACTTCATCTCCCTTTTCAATAAATGCCTGGGCACATATGAATAATGCTTCACTTGCTCCGGCAGTAACAATGATATTGTCAGGGTTTGTTTTGATTCCGTTATCGTTTTTAAATTTTTTAACTATTTCTTCTCTTAATTCAATAATTCCTTTATTTGAAGTATAATGGGTTTCATTTTTATCAATTGATTCTTTCATTGCTTTTTTAATGTTTTCAGGGACATTAAAATCAGGTTCGCCTATTCCCAGGTTTATTGCATCGGGATTTGTCACTTCAAACATTTTTCTTATTTGTGATAATTCAATTGATTTTATTCTACTTGTCGGATTTATCATAAAATTTACCTCACTAATATATTATATAATTATTATAGTAAAAATTATTTTTTATAGTAATTATTTTTCACATGACCCGCAGTTGTAGCATAGGGATTTTTCACACCAGGGGGTTTGTTTTAATGTGGATAGTCGATTATGTTCTATTTTTAAAAATCTTTCATTTATGCCAACATCAATTTTGGCCCAGGGCAGATCATCGTCGATTTTGTAATTTGGGATTTTTTCTCTCCATTCCTTTAATGTAGGTTTTTTTGTTAAAGATTTCTCAATAAGTTCACCTACATCGTTATTTCCACAGGATAATATATACTGAATCAATCCTTTTTTAGGACTTTCACATTTAATATTATATTGTTTCATTTCACGATTAATATATCTGGTTTTATTTTTAATGTCTTTAAAATTATACTCTTCCCATTGCAGGGGAGTTTGCGGTTTTGGAATTACCGGATTAACACTGAATTTCACATTTTTTTTGTTGGTGTGCATGTTGGCTATTTTTTTCATGTAGTCAACCAATTCTTCAATGTCATCTAAACTTTCACCAGGTATTCCAATCAGGAAATATAATTTAATTTTAAAATCAAGTTCAACTGCATTTTGTATTACGGAAAAGATCTTTTCATCAGGAATGTCCTTGTTGATTACTTTTCTGAGTTTTTCAATTGATTCGGGAGCCAGGGTTATTGTTTTAAGGCCGCTTCTTTTTAAGGTTTCTAGAGTTTCTCTGGTAATTGATTCAATTCTCAAAGAGGGGGTTGAAATCTGAAAGCCTTCTTTTTCAAGATTGGCGGTGAGCATTTCCAATTGACTATAGTCCGAAACTGCAGCGCCTATTAATGTAATTTTATTCAATCCTGTTTTTTCTCGGGTTTCAAGAGCTATTTCAACCAATTTTTTATAGTCGGTTTCTCGCATTGGCCTATAAAGATATCCTGCCATGCAGAATCTGCATCCCCTACTGCATCCTCTTGATACGTTCAGCATTATTGTATTGTTGAATATTGTCTGGTAGTTTTCATCATCGCTTTTACTGATTATGGGCTCTGTGATGTGATATGCATTATCCATGTTTTCAACCAGGGAGATTTTAGTTTCATTGTCATATTCTGGAATGTAAATTCCCTGAATCTTTAAGTAATTCTTCAAATCTTTTTTAGAATTCTTGTATTCGTCAATAAACTCATTTATTGTATTTTCCCCTTCTCCTATAATAAAAATATCAATATAATCGGATAAGGGCTGAGGATTTGCTGTTGGAGATGGTCCTCCCGCAATAATTAGAGGATCATTATCTCCACGTTCTTTTCTTTTTAGAGGAATGCCGGATTTTTTAAGTATTTCCAGCACATTAAAGTAATCTTCTTCAAATTGGATAGTAAAACTGATGATATCAAAATATTTGGCAGAAGTATTTGATTCTAGTGAGTTTTTATCCGGATAAATTATCCTCTCACACCATGTATCGTCACGTTCATTAATTTGATTGTAGAGTATGTTATATCCAAGAGAGGACATTGCAGTCTTATAAACATTGGGATAACAAAGACCAAAATGCACATCTACCTGTTTATGATTTTTAATGAATGTATTTTTTTCATATAACATTTTATCAGCTTTTTTTGAAAAATAATTGTTTTTTGATATAATTTCTTTGTTTTCAGTATAATTATTTCCAATCAAATCATTTTATATAATTCATACAATTTCTTGCTGAATTTTTTTATGGAGTATTAGAATAGCTTTATTTATTCTGTAAGAGGATAAAATTTTAAAAATTTATTTTTCATCGTTAATAAAAATTTTTATTTTTGATTCGAGCTAGTTAATCTTATATTATTTTATTTAGCTTTAAATATTCTTTTATTTTAATTTTATATATGATTTCTATTTTTTTTAATTAATTTACACGATTTTAACTTGTTTTTTAATTTTTTAAGTTTTAAAAACATTTATATAATATTAAAATAAATCTTTATCCACTCATTATGAAATACTATGTATTAGTATAATCATATTTTACTATAAAATTTTCGTAATGAGAACCAAGAGGTGGAAAAATTTCGATTAAAAATAAAGCATTAATTATTTCTATTGTACTCATGTTTTTTGTGTTAATGGGAAGCGCATGTGCAGTAGAAGTTAGTGATGCTTCAAATACAGAAGATTCAAATTTAACTAATGATAATGTTGTTGCATTATCTCAAGAAAAATTAGAAGTTTCTAGCGAGAATTCTATCTCAGAAACTAATTTAGTTAATTCTCATGATGATAATTTGGAAGATTATCCCGATGATTCTCTCTTAAAAGCTAGTGATGAATCTTATTGTGAGGATAATAAGGAACAAACATTAGGTCTTGCAAAAGAAGAGGTTAATGAAACAGTTTCTGTTTCAGCAGATGATGTTGTATTGGCTAAAAGCAATTCCAATACAAACAAAATTGAAACTAACTTATCAATAATCAATACTCATTATTGTAGTTCAGCTACTAGTTTTAGAGTATCTTTGCAGGATGTTAATGGAAAAAATATAGGTTATAAAAAAGTTTCTTTGAAAGTAAACGGTAAAACCTATGAAGGTAAAACTAATAAGAATGGAGTGGTATATATTAAGACAGCTGCTTTGGCTGTTGGAACTTATACCGTAACTTTAAATTATGCTGGAAATTCAAATTATTCCGCATCATCTCTTTCAAAGAAAGTTAGCGTTATAAAATCTGTACGTGGAAAGGATTTAACAAAATATTACGGTGACTCAAATTATTACTCTGTTACTTTCTGGAAGAATACTGCTTATTTGACTAACACAGATGTGACTTTCTACATTGGTAATACAAAATATACAACTAAAACAAATTCAAAAGGTGTTGCTGTAGCTAAAGCTACTATTAAACCTGGTAAATATACAGTAACTACAACAAATCCATACAGTAACGAGAAAATAAAGAATACTATCACTGTTAAAAAGGATACTACAACCATTAAAGGAAAATCAAAAGTATACATTTTACCTAACTATAAATATAATTATGAAGTTGTTTTAACTTCAGGTCATAATGCCCCTGCTAAGAACTGTAAAGTATCTTTCAGAATTGCAAATACTACATTAACTGCAAATACTGATAAGAATGGGAAAGCATCTGTTGTTATTCCTCTTTTAGCTAAAGGTACTTATAATATTACTTATAGATTTGGTGGAAATGGCAATTACTATGCATCAAATTCCTCTGGAAAAGTATGCATTAAAAGTGCATCAAACAAACTTGTCGCTTCAGATTTAACTATGAAGTACAAAGACGGATCCAAATTTACTGTACAACTCACTGATAATTCTGGTAAAGCTTTAACTGGTAAAACTATCAACTTTAAATTGAATAATAAGGACTATTCATCCAAAACTAATTCAAAAGGTGTTGCTAGTTTATCAATTGGCAATTTAAAACCAGGTTCATATAAAATCAAATACTCTTATTCATCTAGAGGTTTAAGCGATTATAATTATGGATACAGAAATGTTGTCATAAATAAACTCTCCGTCAAGTTTAATGCATGGAATTTGGTAATGAAGCCTAATGACGGTTCAACATACAAAGCATATGTTAAGGATAACTCCGGAAAAGCTTTAAAAAATGTTGGCGTTTCATTTAAAGTAAATGGTAAAACATATACTCAAAAAACTGATTCAAAAGGTGTTGCAAGATTAAAAATCACTTTGCCTGTAGGTTACTATGAGGTAAATTCTACTGTTTCAGATTCATATTATAAGTCAGATAAAGTTTCAAAACATATTTTAGTTAATGGAACTAAATTCATTGCTTCCAATATGAATGTATTAACTGGTTCTTCAGCATCTTATTCCGTAAAATATGTGGATGCTAAAAATAATCCTATTAAAAGTGCATCTATTAAGTTTACAATCAATGGTAAAACCTATACTAAGAAAACTAATTCAAATGGTGTTGCTAAGGTTGCTTTGGGAGAATTAAGTAATGGTTATCATACTATAAAGTATGCTCATGATTCAACTAAAGGATCTTCAAAGATTCATGTGGTTGATAAGGTTACTTTAAACCAGATTATTTCAGCATCCAAAAGCGTCAAAGCATATATTGAAGACAATGAGAAATTACCGTCAACCGTTAAAATCGGGGGCGTAACTTTCTCCACTGCGGAATATCTATATTTGGCTTCAAAAGCTATTGTTAATTTAAATTCCAGTAAAAAATCAGATATTGGTATTAAAGTTGTTAAAAATCCAGCAAAACCTGGTGCTGCAAGTAATCTTGGAAATTTAAACAATTATCTTGCAGTGGCAAAAAGTGTCATAAAAACTACAGACTCTAAAGGTCAAATGCCTGATTCTGTAAGCTCCAGTGTCGGTACTATTGGTTATAAAGGTCTTGTTTATGCATTTGCTCGTGTTGTTGCATTTTATGGCGATAATAAAGTAATGCCTTCATATGTAGTAATTAAATCTTTATCAAGTTCAAGTTCAACTAGTAGTCTAAACTCTAAGAATACAATTTCTAATTTAGCAGCATACTTAGCAGCTTCTACAAACTGCCAAGTAAATAACTCTAAAATAAAACAGTTAGTTTCTAAGTTGACAAGTGGTCTTACTTCAGATAAAGCAAAAGCTACAGCAATATATAACTATGTACGTGATGCAATATCTTATAGTTTCTATTATGATACCAAGTATGGTGCTGTCGGTACTTTAAACTCAAAATCTGGAAATTGTGTTGACCATTCACATTTACTTGTAGCTATGTATAGGACTGCAGGTCTTCCTGCCAGATATGTACACGGTACTTGTACTTTTAGTAGCGGTACATTCGGTCACGTATGGACACAGGTATTAATTGGCGATACTTGGATTGTAAGTGACGCCACAAGTGCTAGAAACTCATTTGGTAATGTTGTAAATTGGAATCCAAGTTCTTATAGCCTTCATGGTTATTTCTCAAGTATTGGATTTTAATTTTAATTTTTTATTTTTCCTTTTTTCTTTTTTTTAATAGCTAATAATTTATAATAGTTCTAATAAAAATTTAAACAGCAAACTAATTAGGACAATATTATGAATTCTAAGAAATATAATAAAGTGGCTGTTGGTGGAACCTTTGATAAATTTCATGACGGTCATAAAAAATTGTTATCTACAGCTTTTGAAATTGCTTCTAATGTGGAGATTGGAGTAACTTCAGATGCATTTGGTGGTTTAAAAGGAGATATTGACTCTTGTAAAGTTAGAATGTCAAATCTTAAGTCTTTTTTCAATGACAAATCTAATTTTATAATAGTTCCGTTAGATGATCCGTATGGAACTACCATTTATGATAGTGATTTTGATGCAATCGTTGTTAGTGGAGAGACTGAACCTACTGCGGTTGAAATTAATAAAATTAGAGTTTCTAAGGGTATGAACCCTCTTGATATTGTTGTTGTTAGTTTTGTGTTAGCATATGATGGCACACCTATCTCGTCTACTAGAATCAGACGTGGAGAAATTAATAAAAATGGTGATGTAATAATCTAATTACAAAAAAATAATCGATATGTTTATATGTTCATTTCGATAATATAGGTATAGAACATATTAATTATTCATGTTGATAATTTTTATGTAAAATTGAGGTGGTTATATGGCAGTAAAAATAGATTCTAATTTATGCGGACACATTGAAAATTGCCCGGTACAAGGTTTATGCATTAAACTTTGTGAACAGGGTGCAATCATTGAAGAAGATGGGGATGTAAAAATAGTCCCAGAAAATTGTGATGATTGCGATCTTTGCATTCAAAATTGTCCAAATCAGGCAATTTCTAAAGCATAAGAGGGATTTCAATGTTTAATATTGAAAGAAATGGTGAAGAACACCGTAAATTATCCTACAATGATTCAAATTGTGTAGGTTGTGGGATTTGTACTGATGTTTGTCCAACTTCTTCTTTAAGATTAGGACCTCTTGTTCCTATTGCTAGAGGTTTAATTGAAATGGATTTGATTTCAGTTAATGCAGACACTTGTGTATTTTGCGGATTATGTTCAGTTGCTTGTCCGTTTGATTCATTATCATTGGAGATTGATAATGTAAACATTCAAAAATTGGGTAATTATCCAGTTTGGGATGTTGAATCAAAAGTTGATGATGAAGAATGTATATACTGTGGCAGATGTTATTCAGTATGTCCTAGAGATTCAATTATCTTCGAAAGAAATCTTCCAGATGCTGTATCTTTAATTAGAGGAGAAATTTCAATAGATGAAGAAAAATGTATCTACTGTTCTTTCTGTGCTGATTTATGTCCGGCAGAAGCAATTGTAATCAGTAATACTCCTACATCCAGTGTGGATTTATTGAATAATTCCATTGAAGTGGATTTGTCAAAATGTGTACAATGCGGAGTATGTAAAAGAGTTTGTCCTGAAAATGCAATTAGACAAATTTGTTCTACTTGTATGTTAAGAGAAGAAATTCCTAAACCTGAAATCACAGGTAACACTTTCATTGCAGAAGATACTTGTGTAAGCTGTTCATGGTGTTCTGAAATTTGTCCTGTAGATGCAATTACAGTAACTAAACCATTTGACGGTAAATTGGAATTAGTTGAGAATGAAGCGGATGAAAAAATTTGTAAAGGTATTGCTTGCCATGCTTGTCAAGATGTATGTCCTTGTAATGCCGTAACAATTGTTGACGGAAAATCAGTTACTAATTTAGACTTCTGTAACTTATGTGGTGCTTGTGTAACTGCATGTCCACAAGATCTCAGAGTTTTAACAAGAACTGCTATGAAGTTAGACAATATCAATTCAGAATCCTGGAAAGAAATTTTAAGTTCAATGATAAATGGAAAATAGAGAGTTTTACTCTCCATTTTCAAATTTTATTTATTAAATATTCTCGTTCTTTTTTTAGCAAATCATTAATGTTAGATTGGGTTTTTTGAGTTATATTAGACATATAACTTCCAACAAAGAGTACTATTATCAGTAATCCTCCTATAATTAGGATTAATTCGGCACTTCCTTGTCCTTTGTTGTCTAATTTTTGATTATACATGGGTCCTGTTGTCAAGAATGGTGTTCCTGACGTCCATGATGTCGTCTTTTGCTTTCAAACTTCTGTCACTAGTGTCCATATATGATCTGTATATGGTCAGTGCAAGTAGAGCAATTACAATAACTCCTCCGAATAGGAGAATGTATTCTGCTGCTCCTTGACCTGAATTTTCATTGATGAATAAGTTCATATTTTTCATAGTTTTCACCAAATTAATATTGTATTTTTTTCTATATTAATATTACTATCTTATAAAAAAGTATTACTGTAAATTTTTTTTCCCATTTTTTGCCCCTTTTTTCCATTAAATTTATAAATGGTGTTGTAGATATTCTATAATAGTTAAAATAATAGAGTGATTTTTAAACTAAGGGTGAAAACATGGGAAATACTATAAAATTAGTTTCAGGTTTTATTTTATTTGTAATTGGTATTCTCATAGCATATGAGACAAGTGTATATAATTTATTAGATATTCTGCTGATAGTTGGTCTAATCATTTCTATCGTCGGAATAATCTTAATCATTAGCTATTTTGTAGAATATAATGCGGATAGGACTACAAATATGCTAAAAGACTTTTTAACTTCAAATGAATTTAACGATTCTTCAATAGGAAAGTCATCTTCTTTAGGAAAATCTTCCTCTTCTTTTACAAGACCTTCTTTACCAAAATTTGAAAGAAAAACTAAAAATAATCCACCTTCATTAAATCCTAGGAATGAATTTAATGAATATGATGATTCAGGTTATGATGATTTGGTATTGGATGAATTTGAAGAATATGATACAGACCAATATCTTAGGGAGGATTATGAGGACATTGCATCAAAATCTGTTTTAAATGTTGTTCCTCAAGAAGAAGCTGATGTTGACTTTGATAGACAATTAACTTTCACTCCTCGCTATGCAAAACCATTGAAAGTTACTAGAGCTCCTAAAAAACGTGAAGGAAATTATTTTGTTGAAGAAATTCCTCAGTTTAACGATGCTAATGATAAATCTGACGAAATTATTAAAGTATTGGCTGAAGAACCTATTGTTCCAGAACATGTTGAACCTCAAATTGAGGAAGTTCCTAAAGTTGCAGAACCTAGGGACATTAAAATTGATTTAAACAATCCTGAAAGTTTACCGGTTCCAAAATTACTTAAAAGTTATGTAATTTCTGGTACTGGTTTAGTAACTTCACAAGAAGCTTTTGATCAATTGGCTGGCAATGTTAATAAAGAAATCATGTTGGAAATCCCTTCCTTGAGGGATTTGTCAGACAGATTCTTATCACATGTTCCAACAATATATTCCAGGGTTATCATTGATGAATTTGATATTTCTGACATGTCTTACATGTTTTTAATTTCATCTCTTCTAAAACAGGGAGTACACATTAAAACAGTTCCTAAAGTACATACAGTCAATTTGATTGCTGATGATTCTCACGCAATGATAATCTCTGAAGGAGAAAATGATTTTGAATATGGAGCAATTTATGATGATAGGAATTCTATTTCAAACATAAGAGCCAATTTTGAAAAAACTTGGAACATTGCTTCTAATTTAGACGAATCTATTATTATTGGTGCTATGGGAGGAGCAGCATAATGGAAATTAGATGGTTAGGGCATTCAGCTTTTGAAATTATCAGTGATGATAATGTAAAGATTTTAATTGATCCATTTATTAGCAATAACCCTGCTTGCGAAGTTCCTGTTGAGGAACTCAACCCTGACATTATTTTAATCACTCATGGTCACTCTGACCATTTTGGCGATGCATTAGAAATATCTAACAGTACTAATGCACCTATAGCTTGTATTCATGAAATTTCACTCTTTTTAGCTAAACAGGGTATTAGAAACATTGGTGTAAATATTGGTGGATCATTTATATTTAGAAATATTAAATTTACAATGCTTGATGCAAAACATTCATCCGATATTGATATTGTAGAGGAAATCACTCCGGGAGGTTCTGCTGCTAGCTTTTTAATAACCTTTGAAGATGGAACTAAAATATTCCATGCCGGAGATACCGGTTTGTTTGGTGATATGAAAGGTATTATTGGTGAAATCTACAAGCCTGATGTAGTATTGATTCCTATTGGTGATAAGTTTACAATGGGTCCGTTCGAAGCGGCTCTTGCTTCAATGTGGTTAAATCCAAAGGTAGTTATTCCAATGCATTATAATACTTTCCCGCCTATAGAACAAGACCCTGCAATTTTTGCCAATTTTGTAAGTCAGTTTAACCCTAATATCGATGTAGTGGTTATGAATCCTGATGAATATTTTGAATTTAATCCTGAAGACTATCAGGATTAATTTTTTTCATATTTTTTTCTTTGATGATATTCTTCATCTATGTCACATTTTCCTGAAGGCAGCACCCTTACAATATCATCAAGAGTTAACAAATCGTCTTCATTGATTTTTCCAAGTATTTTTTTTGCTATTGCTTCTTTTTTTGTAAATCCTGGTTTTAGAACAACAAAGTTTTCACAATGTGCTTCAAGTGCATCAATTGGTCCTGCCATTATTCGTTTTCCTTCATAATCTACAATACCGACAGCTATTTTTACCCTTGCACCTCGAATGTAATTTCTGTGCCCTCTTATGACAAATGATCCTTTTGCTAAAAATTCTCCGGATTCAGGTGTTTTTGAAACTTGTTCCGGATTCACCCAGTATACGTCTTGAGATGTGAAACCCAATGACCAAGCAGATGAAAATGATGCTGCAAATTCCCCTGATTCTTTAAGAATATTGTCATTTAATTCATGGCCGTTTAATTTTACTGCAGTTGATGATGCACCATGTATATCTGCATGCAAGTAAATGTCTTTTGGGTCTAAGTATTTTTTCACTATGCTTTCATTTGTATTTGCATCACGGCCTCCAACCACCAGAATATTGTCTGAGCTTACGAACCATCTTAATTTTTCATACCATTTCAGATTTTTCTTAACTCTCTTTTTAGGAGTTGAAATATTTTCCATGGCTATGTCCTTTTTGGCTTTTATTTCTTCAAGCTGTTTTTTGGTATTTTCAATAGCTATTAATGCACCTTTTGTTTTTCTTTTTGCTTTTTTGGCTTTTTCATAATAAACTTCAGCATTTTCAGGAATAGGCAATTTTGGATCAATGATTAGCTTAGTATCGTCAATGTCTAAAGTTAAAACGCCTAATTTATCTATTGAGTCGAAAATTTGAGCTTCAGCCATGCCATCTTTTTTAGCATTTTTCAGGATTTTACCAATTTCTTTAAAAGAGTAGTCCTTACTCCTTGCTGAGTTGACAACATTTATTATGTTTTCGATGGTAGGGTAATTAGAATAAATAACCTCTCCTTTATGTTGACATTCTTCGATAGTAGTGTTAAAATTATCAAGTGTTTCTTCTTGTAAACGCAATCTTTTTTCAAACTTGTTTACTTTTTTATTCCATGCCGCTTCTTTAATGTCTTTTATGCCGGTGTTTATCTTTTTTGAATAAAACTCATCACATGCTTCATTGAAGTTTGAATAATATGTCTTTTCAAAATCATCATATTTTATCAAATCCAGCGGTACAACATCTTCCTTTGATTCATTTTTAACAATTTGAGGTTTAGCAGATTCATTTTTCAAATTATCGAATAATTTTTTAAGACTTTCATATAATGCATTTTGCTGCGCATCAGTTAACTCGCCATTAGGCGTATTTTTATCAATTTCAGTTATTTCATTAGCTCTCTTTATGATTTCTTCTGCATAGAGGCTGCCCAAACCATTTCTTGCGAGGGTTCTTACGACGTCACTGTCCTCTTCAAAGATGGTTTTGAACTCATCTTCGCTGACGCTGATTGGATTTATTCCTCTTTCTTCAGGGAATATGTATTCTTTTTTGGAGCTTATGTCTCTGTCACTCCAATGTTTTCTTTTCAATGGTAAAACGATATTGTTTTCATCATCTAAAAGAATAATATTTCCTTTATCGAATAATTCAACAATTAGTGTATAGTATTTATCTTTTTTGACTTTGATTTCCACTACACGATCAAAATTATGCTGTTTCACACTTTCCACATGCGCTCCCTTTATTTTTTTCCTTAAAAGCATGGGAAATGTTGGTGGATTGGTTGGATTTTCAAGAGGATATTGGCTGGTATGTATTCTGGAGCCGCATTGCATCACTAGATCAACTCTACCGGTTCCTGCAACGTGAAATCTAATTACAACGATATCATTAGTTGGTTGGAATGATTTATCTACTCTTGCACCACTTAATAATTTATTCAATTCATCACTTATTGTATAAATGTCTACGTTAGACATGGATTTCATTATAAAACACCTTAATTAATCAATACTTTAATATATTATAATCACTAAAATTATATTAATATATTTAATTATGGAGGATATCAATGGACACAACTGTAAAAGTTACAACAATTCATATTATTTTTGGTCTTATTGCAGCTTTGATTTCAACTGGTTTGACAGTAGGTTGGTTTGGATTTAAAAATGAAATTTTTGCAGGCTTTGTTGCATTAATTATATTGTATTTTGTCGGCCAATTCTGTCAAAAGATAGCTGGTGAAGAAATTTCCGGTTTCTCCCAATGGTTATGGGATGGAATTTCACCGTTCTTTTTCACTTGGGTTATTTCATATACATTATTTGTAATGTATTTATAATCCCCCAAAGAAAATCCACATAAACACTATTAATAATGCTGTAATAAGCAAAACTGGAGCTATAATTTTACTGACGGCCACAACTGAACTGATTGTAGATATCAATTCGGTTGAATTGTTTGGTCCAAAAGTATTAAGATTTCTAATCTTTTCGGTTCCAGTTCCAACTTCTACTTTTTCTAAATCTTTAAGAGCTTCTTGAATACTTTCTCTAACGTATTCAATTATTCTTTGTCTTTTTGCGATTCCGATAGGGTTATATCCTCTTGAGATTGTATTTACGGTATGGGTATCGGTTGTCATTACTTCTATTTCGTCAATATCCAAATCCTTCACTGCATCCATTATTTCTTGTCTAAATCCAATTTCCATGTTATTGGAATCAAATAGAACATATGCGGTTCTTTGATTATCCACTTCGATAATCATGGTTTTTATGCCGCTTTCACCGACACCTTCCTGTTTATCCAAATCAGGCATGTCATTTTGCCAGCAGCCTATTTTAATTGAATCTTTATTTTGATCTGGATTAATTTTGTCGATAACATCAATCAAATCGAACACTTCTGAATTTCCAGGAAGAACCTCTCCACTTTCAGGGGCAAATGAGTTATGACAATCCACAATAACAGAGTCTTTTACTGCACACCTGCTCCTACTTTGTGCCATCATGGTCAATCCTACACCAAATTCGATATCATCAACGGCTTCAGGTGCAAAAGTGGATAAAATGACCATTCCTTCATTGAAAAATTGAACACCTATATTTGCATTCTCAGAATTGTATCTGACAAATCTGCTTGCATTTGGTGAATAGGTTACCTTTTTCAAACCTTTTTTTACGGTTTCTTCTATTTTATCGATTTCAGAAACTGCAATTGGGTTAAAATCATGTGTTGAAGGACCATGTGCCACCATTGTAAAGTGATTAAATTTATTTGCAAGGATGGTTGGCATGTTTGATCCTCCCAAGTCTCCAAGAGGGCCTGGATGAACTGATGGGGAAATGAATAATGCTTTAATTCCTTCTTCAGTTTTAAAACTAATGAAAGTAACGACAGTATCAATAGCTTCACTCATATTTTCGAATAATCCTTCAAGGGAGTTTGACCCTTCATTCATATGTGCAATGAATAAACTCAATAAATCCAAAACACCGATTCCCAGGTTTTTCTTAAATGGTGAAGCAATGACTTTTATGAATGCATAAATTGCAAGAACAAATATTATTCCGGCAATAATTGCTTTTACAGTAATCTGAAAAATAACAGGTCCGATAAAGCTTGCATCCGCACCTAAAAATGCAATTAATGTATACATTGCTAGGATTAATAAAGGCTGAATCAAACCGGCTCCTGCCGCAATGGTAAACCTTACCTTGGAGGTTGCCCAGAAGACCAAAGTATTAAATCCATATATCATGACACAGCCGAAAAGTAGGGAATTTAAGAATAAATCCCATCCGGTTATTCTGGAAATAATTCCTCCGACAACAATCACTAAACATAAAAATGTCATTGAAAGTGCTGACAGGAACATTGAATGTTTAATCTTTAAATTGATTCCGTTAAGGCCGCTGATTGTTTGTTGGTTGAGGGCACCGCTCATGATTGATGTAAACCCAAATACCATCAAACCGAATATGCCTCCGTATATTATATCTCCCAATATTCCGTAAGGGATAAAGTCGATTAGATAATATAAACCTCCCATGATAAAACTGATTATTATCATTCCCAAAATCGAATATTTAGTTTTTGGCAAGGTTGTAATATACTTTGATAATCCTGCAACACTACTCATACTTGACATGATATTTTGTCCTACACTTTTTCTCTAATACATATAAAAGTTAGTCATAACAAATATATTAAATTTATCAAAATCAATTTTATATTTTCCATTAATCAATCTGTGATATTCTTTAATATAGATTTGGTCACAATCTTATATTAAATTTAATATTAATTATCCTGAACAAATTCAATTTAAGTTAATAATAAAAAAAATTCAATGATGGATTGCTGGTATGTCAAAATTAGATTTATTGAATTATTGTACTATACATTATTTTTGCCCATTAAATTTTTAAATCTAAAAGTTGTATATATTGATAGAAATCTAATATTTTTTTAATTAAAATTAGTTATAATGTCAAGGTGTAAAAATGGAAAGAAAATTGAATGTTCCAATTAAAGATGAAAATTTATCTGAATTAAATGCGGGGGATGTAGTTTATTTAACCGGAAATATTTTAACTGCAAGGGATCAGGCTCATAAACGTTTACTCGAGCAGGGGGCTCCATTGGATATTGAAGGTGCTGTCTTATTCCATGCAGGGCCAATCATTTCTAAAAAAGATGGGGAATATGAGATGGTTGCTGTCGGTCCTACAACTTCAATGAGGATGAATCCTTACCAAAGTGATGTTTTGGATATGGGTCCTAAAATTGTCATCGGCAAAGGAGGAATGGACGATACTGTTCGTGAAGCATTAGTCAGAAATGAGGCGATTTATGTCGTGGCTACTGGAGGTTGTGCTGCATTATATGTTGATGCTGTTGAAGAAATCGAAAGTGTGGATTGGCTGGACTTGGGAATGCCTGAAGCAATGTGGAATTTAAAAGTTAAAGATTTTGGACCCCTTATAGTGGCAATGGACAGTCATGGTAATAGTTTATATGACTGATTTTTAGATTAAAAGCTAAATGCTTATATATAATTGAATTTATAGTATATTTTAATTTACATTAATTTTTATAAGAATTTATGGAAGTGTAATTATGGCTGATGATATTGATGTATTAGCGGAAAAAAAATTGAAATCTAGAATGACAAAAATTAGGAAATGTAACAGAGAACCTGAAGAGAAAGAAAAATTTTCTCAAAAAATGGGCACTACATTTAGAATAGAATTCCAAAATAAGAATCCTGAAAAACTTATGGATGAAATAAGTATTATCACTAATCCTGATGGTAAAATCTTATTTGCAGAATATGCATATATGATTCCCGAAACAGAAGAATACACTACAATAGATGTTAATGAAAAACAATTAAAAGCGATATTGGAATTCTTTGATGATTACAAATTAAAATTAGATGACTCTGATTAGATGATAATTAATAATTCTTTAGATGAAGTAAAAAAAAGAGAAAAGGCTCTTTCTATTATTAAGAATATAGTCGAAGAAATTGGTAGATCTTCACTTTATGATTTAACTGGTTTATCTGGGGGTTTTATAGCGTCACCTTCTGAAATCAGTCTTTTGGAAACATATGTTGGTCCAGCTATTTTCGAAGAGGAATTGCAGGATGTTGGAAAGGACCATATGGGTGGAGAAAAAATTTTACCATTAAATAGGACTTCATCTGGAATATTGGCAACAATTTTAGCTCTTGTTAGTAAAGATTCCAATGTAGTACATTATCTTGCCAAGTTACCTGCACATCCATCCATTCCAAGAAGTTGTAGTTTAGTTGGTGCAAATTACTTTGAAACAGATGTTTTTGATGAATTTTCAATACCTGAAAATACTTCATTGGTTGTTGTAACAGGTTCAACAATGGACCATAAAGTGATTGATGAAGATGAATTTAGGAAAGTCATTGAAATGGCTCATGAAAGGAATATACCGGTCATGGTTGATGATGCATCCGGTGCAAGACTTAGAACAGTTGTTTTCAATCAGCCTAAAGCATGTGATTTGGGTGCGGATATTGCAATTACCAGTACAGATAAATTAATGCCGGGTCCAAGAGGGGGGCTTATGGCAGGTCGTAAAGATTTAATTGATGAAATTAAGGTTAAAGTCAATCAGTTCGGTCTTGAAGCGCAACCTCCGGCTGTTCTTGCAATGGTAAATGGTATTAAACATTTTGATGAAAATAATTTAATAAACAGTTTTTCTAGAAAAGACGAACTGTTTGAATTGTTAAATGAAAAATTCAGTAATTTTAAAACTACTCCTACAGGTGTCATGATTTCTCCTGAAGGTTTGGCCAGTGAAATAACCGTTCAGCATAATTTGTCTGATAATGATTTGGCTTTTGTATTTTCATTTATTTTATTGAAAGATTATGGAATTATTACAATTCCTGCAGTTTCAATGCCTGGTGCATCTGCTACAATACGTTTTGATTTATCTACTAATGATGCATTTAATCTTGATTTAAATGATTTATGTAAAAAAATAGAATCTTCATTTAATAAGCTACAAGAAGTAGTTATTAATGAAGATAAATGTAGGGAGATTGTATTTTAGTTTTTGATAATACATTCTCCGGAAATTACTTTTTTCAAGGTTCCATCAATTTTTTCAACTATAAGAGCTCCTTCTTTATTGATTCCTACAACATAACCGTCATAGTAAGTATTAAATGGTTCTCTTACTTCAACTATTTTTCCGATGGAATATGAACGTTTTCTCCATTCTTTTAGGATAGTTTCATATCCTTCATGATTGAAAAGTTCACTAATTTTTTCGAATTCTTCTAAGAATATCTTAATTAAAAGGTTTTCATTTCCTTCTCTTTTAAGTTCTTCTTTAAGGGTTGTTGTTCCTGACTGTAATTCTTCAGGGAATTGGGACACTTCTAAATTTGCATCAATTCCCACTCCAATAATGACATTTTCAACAGTATTGAATTTGGCTATTGCTTCAGTCAATATTCCGCAGACCTTCTTGCCGTTAATCATTATGTCATTAGGCCATTTAATCTCAGGATTTTCAACACCTACTTTTTCAAGAGTTTTTGCAACTGCCACTCCTGTGGCTAGTGTAATCATTGGGAATTTGGATTGGTCAACATCGGGTTTTAATATGATTGACAGCCATACTCCTCCCAATGGAGATTCCCATGATTTTCCTGATCTGCCTTTTGCCTTAGTTTGCTTTTCAGAGATTATGACAGTTCCATTTTCTACATCGTGCATTGATAAGAATTTTGCAACGGTATTTGTTGATTCAACTTCCCTGTAAACATATAATTCTTTACCGATGTAGTCTGTTTTCAAATCTTTTAAAATTTCAGATTTCTTAATGTGTTCTGTTTCTTCGTTTCCAAGATCTTTTATGACTTGTGAAAAGTCATCGATTTCAATATTTGATATTTCACTTATTGTTTTTTCAGAAAGTTTATTTTCTTTTTTTAATAAGTTTACAATTTCGTTTCGCATTAATTAATCTCCAAAATCACTCTTGTTGGTTTTTCTTTTTATTTTCTTGCTGTTTTTTAAAATCTTTTTGTCTTTTAACATCATGCTGATGTTTAACCTGATTTTGGTATGACCCGACAGCAGCTGAAATTGCAGCTATCTTTTTACTGTGCATGAAAGTTGATTTTAATTTGTTTACGTACTCTGCATCCTCTTCAATAACATTGACCATTTCAACGTCAATATCTTTTTTATGTAAATCGATGAAGTGAGTATTCAAATCTCCTGAAATGAAATTTGGATTTTTCAAAACAGCTTTATGGAATGGAATAGTGGTTCTGACACCTAAAATGATGTATTCTCTTAATGCTCTTTGCATTTTAGTAATTGCATCTTCCCTATTTCTACCATAGGTAATCAATTTGGAAATCATTGAATCATAGAATGTTGGAATTGTATAATTCATATAAACTCCACTGTCTAAACGTACACCAGGTCCTCCAGGTGATCTGTAACCTGTAATTCTTCCAGGATTTGGTGCAAAGTCATTCAATGGATCTTCAGCATTAATACGACATTCAATTGCATGTCCTGAAACTTGAATATCATTTTGGGCATAGGTCAATTCTTCACCAGCTGCGATTTTAATTTGTTCTTTGATTAAATCGGTGTTGGTGATAAGTTCTGTAATTGGATGTTCTACCTGTATACGTGTGTTCATTTCAAGGAAATAGTAGTTTCCATTGTCATATAAGAACTCAACAGTACCTGCACTGGTATATCCGATATATTCTGCAGCTTTTACTGCGCTGCTTCCCATTTGTTCCCTTAATTCATCAGTCATGATTGGGGAAGGTGCCTCTTCAAGAAGCTTTTGATGTCTTCTTTGAATTGAACATTCTCTGTCACAAACGTGAATTACATTACCATGTTCGTCTGCTAATATCTGGAATTCAATATGACGTGGGCTTTCTAGATATTTTTCAATAAATACAGTCGAATCTCCGAAGTTTGTACCTGCAACAGATTGTGTAGTTTCAATAGCCTGCACGAGTTCTTCTTCTTTGTAAACTGCACGCATACCTATTCCTCCACCTCCTGCTGAAGCTTTTACAATAACAGGATATCCGATTTGTTTTGCAATTTCTTTTGCTTCTTCAATATCACTGATTCCTTCAGGAGTACCTTCAATAACAGGGACGCCCGCTTTTTTCATGAGAGCTTTTGATGTAATTTTATCTCCCATTTGGTTAATTACGTCCCCTGTAGGTCCTATAAGTTTAATTCCATTTTTTTCACACTCTTCTCCAAGGCTAGGGTTTTCAGCTAAAAATCCGTAACCAGGGTGTATCGCATCAGCTCCGCAATCATTTGCAATGCCTATAATTTTCTCTATATTTAAATAAGATTTTGCTGGTGACGGATTTCCTAAAGGATAACTTTCATCAGCATATTTTGTATATAAAGAAGTTTTGTCAGCATCAGAATAAATTGCTACTGTGTCAATGCCAAGTTCACGACATGCACGCATAACTCTTATTGCGATTTCTCCTCTATTTGCAATTAATACTTTTTCAAACATGTGAAACCTCAAAGTAATTTTTTTATACTAACATTATATTATATATTAAATAATTATTAAAGATGTTGATTTTATGAAGAAAATTACTAAAAAAAGACATTTGGAAATGAAACTTCAATCGATTCCACCCCATCCTAATCCCAAGGTTGGTCTCGAACAGTATACGACACCTTCCATAATTGCTTCTGATTTAATCTGGAATGCCACTTCTCTTGGCGATATTGAAGATATGAATGTTCTGGATTTAGGTTGCGGCAGCGGCATTTTCACAATCGCTTCTGCATTAATGGGTGCAAATTTGGCCTGTGGTGTGGATGTGGATGCCGATTCAATCCAATTGGCAAATGAGACTTCACAAAAATTAAATCTCGACAACACAGATTACATTTTAAGCGATATTTGTGATTTTAATAATAGCTTTGATGCAGATACTATTATTCAGAATCCTCCATTCGGATCACAAAGAAGTGCAAAAGGCGGTGAAGATTTAAAGTTTGTTAAAAAAGCCTGTGAAATTGAACCTCAGGTTTTATATTCATTTCACATGGCATCCACTGAAGAGTTTTTGATTAAGTTTTATCAAAACAATGGTTTGGAAATTACTCATATATTCAGATATGATTTTCCAATTCCTAAGATTTATGAGTTTCACACAAAAGAAAAACAGAATGTTGATGTTATTGCGATTAGGGCATTGACAGATTTTTAATTTTTATTTAATTTTTATTTTTTTCAGCCATTTATTAGTAAAAACAATACCTTTATATAGGGGTTGTCACATATTTTATATTAATATATTCTCTGAGTATAAAAAAGTTGGTAGCATAATAAGAAGCTACGGATATTATAATTGATATAATATTTTGTAAATGTGTAAGTCTATTTAGTGATAGCTATATAAATGTAGGGTAATCTTTATATACTTTGCTTAACATATTGTTTAGTAATGTATAAAGATGAGCTATCTATATTTATTCCAAATTCATTTCTTTCTGAGTCTAAAGACCTTAAAATTCGTACTTATAAGGTTGGAATTTTAGGAAGGGCTTTAGCTATTTTTCAAGCAGATAATGTGATTATTTATAATGATAATCATGATAAAAATGAAGATGGAGATCTTGATGGAGATTTTATTGCTGAAATTCTGAGTTATATGAATACTCCTCAATATTTGAGGAAAAAAGCATTTCCTATAAGGCCGGAATTAAAGCATGTTGGAATTCTTCCACCGCTTAGGACTCCTCATCATCCTGTTAATAGTCAACCAGACGTGGGGGATTATAGACAAGGTTTCACTGTTAAGAGAAATAAGAAAGGAACTTTTGTTGATATAGGTATGGATAAACTTGCATTCTGTAAAGAGCAACTTTCAGTTAAAAAAATTTTTGACTTTAAGATTACTAAAATTGCTAAGAAAGAAGTAATAGTCACACCTGATAAACCAGATGACGTTTACTGGGGATATAATGTAATGTCCTCTAATAAGAGTCTTAAAAATAGCTTAAAATTAATTAAACCTGATCTTGTTGTGGAAACTACAAGATATGGAGATTATATTGATTCTATTTTTGATGAATTAAAACATAAAGTAGATGAATGTAAAAGTATTGCTATTTTATTTGGTGGCCCTTATTCTTCAATAGCAGAAGATGTTTCCAATCCGAATTGGGATTTGTATAAAATAAATACTATTCCAAATCAGGGAACAGAAACTGTTAGAACTGAAGAGGCAGTTGTCGCTACACTTTCTTTATTTAACTTTATGAGATTTTAATTCTCTTTGATTTATTAGTTTTATCACGCTAATAGATAACTTGCTCAACTTTTTATACATTAATGTTTTTAGGACTCTCCTAAAAATAAGCTTAGCGCAGAATGATTTATACATTGGATATATTCTTCATTGTGCTTCAATTTGTAAAAACTCAATGGAATATATTGAAATTTAATATTTATCTAGTTGTAATCTTTTTTACAGCTATTTATTATCTCGATGAGATTATACTATGTATGATTCTTGTCAACTTGTATGATAGCTATTCATTTAGCTATTCGATTTAAAAAATTAAATTGATTGAAAAAATAAGGAAAAATATTAATAAGGAGGTTAAAATAAATGGTAAGACATCACCAGCCAAGAAAAGGGTCTGTTGCTTTTAGTCCAAGGAAAAGAGCAGCTAAAGAAACCCCTAGAGTAAAATCTTGGCCTCAAATTGATGAACCAAAATTACTCGGCCTCGCAGGTTATAAAGTCGGTATGACTCACGCTTTAGTCACTGATACTGATAAAAACTCTCCAACTAATGGTATGGAAGTTTTCACTCCAGTTACCGTATTGGAAGTACCTCCGGTCGTAGTAATGGGAATTAGAGCTTATGAAAAAACTTCTCGTGGTTTGAAAGTAATCACCGAAGTACTTGCAGACAATTTAGATCAAGAACTTTCAAGGAAAATTTCTCTTCCTAAGGAATACAATAAATCTGAAGCTATTGCAAAAATACAAGGTGCATTAGAAAACACAGAAGAAATTAGGGTTTTAGTACACACCAATCCAAAAGTAACTAGCGTACCTAAGAAAAAACCGGATATATTTGAATGTGGTATTGGAGGATCCAATCCTGAAGAAAAATTAAACACTGCATTAGAATTATTAGGTAATGAAGTAAAAGCTAGTGAAATCTTCAATGAAGGAGAATTTGTTGATGCTATTGCAACTACAAAAGGAAAAGGATTCCAAGGTGTAGTTAAAAGATGGGGAATTAGAATTCAATATGGTAAAGCTGTAAGAGCAGGTAAAGGTAGACACGTAGGTTCTATTGGTCCTTGGACTCCAGCTAGAACTATGTGGACTGTTGCACAAGCAGGTCAAATGGGTTACCATAAAAGAACTGAATTCAATAAAAGAATTTTAAAAATCGCATCAGCTGATGAAGTTGACCAAATCAACCCTGATGGTGGATTTGTAAAATATGGTGTTGTTAAAAATGATTATGTCTTAGTAAAAGGTTCCCTTCCAGGTCCTTCCAAAAGATTAGTTATCTTAAGACAACCAATCAGACCTAATAATAAAGCTGAGGATATACCTCAAATTAATTACATAAGTACAAAATCTAAACAAGGGGTATAATCATGAAAGTAAACGTTTATTCTATTAATGGGGAAGTCAAAGAAGAAATTGAACTTCCAGCTATTTTTGATGAAGTATATAGACCAGATTTAATCAAAAGAGCAGTACTTTCAGCACAATCTGCTAGAGTACAACCATGGGGTAATGACCCAATGGCAGGTAAAAGAACTTCCGCTAAAGGATGGGGTTCAGGTAGAGGTACCGCAAGAGTACCTAGGATTAAAAATGGTTCTAAAGCAGCTTTTGTACCAATGGCTATTGGTGGTAGACAAGCACACCCTACTAGAGCTGAAAAAAATCATCACGAAAAAATCAACATAAAAGAAAGAAGATTTGCTATCAGATCTGCTGTTGCAGCAACTACCAATAAGGAAATTGTTGAAAACAGAGGTCACAAAGTAGCAGATTTAGAACAAGTTCCTATTATTGTTGAAGATGACATCGAAGAAGTAAAAACCACTAAACAAACTCGTGAAATATTCGAAAACTTAGGTGTTTATGACGATATCATCCGTGCTAAAGAAGGTAAAAGAATCAGAGCTGGTAGAGGAAAAACAAGAGGAAGAAAATACAAAAAAGTAAAAGGACCTCTCGTTGTAGTTGGTGAAGATAAAGGTATTTCTTTAGGTGCAAGAAACCACGCTGGTGTAGATGTTGTAGTTGTTGAAAACTTAAATGCTGAATTATTAGCACCAGGTACTCATGCAGGAAGACTTACTGTTTATACCAAGTCAGCTGTTGAAAAGTTAGGAGGTTTATTCCAATAATTTTGGAAAATAGGTGATTATTATGGATTCATACTCAATTATTATTAAACCTCATGTTACTGAAAAAACCATGAACTTGATCGATATGAACAATGAAATTACTTTTGTTGTAAACCGTAAAGCTAACAAACAACAAATTAAAAAAGCTTTCGAAGAGTTATACGACGAAAAAGTAGCAAAAGTAAATACTCATATCTCTCCTAAAGGTGTAAAAGTAGCATACATTAAACTTGTTGAAGAAGAAATGGCAGAAGAACTCGCTGTCAGAATAGGAGTATTCTAAGGAGGAATTATAATGGGAAAACGATTAATTCATCAAAGAAGAGGTAGAGGAACTCCTGCACACCGTGTTGCTTCT
>NZ_JBGULU010000166.1:0-8072 GCF_045116495.1 Methanobrevibacter sp.
AGCAATTGAAATATGGCTTAGAAAAAACCATAATGATGTGGATTTGCTTGTACTGGATTCTGCTGTTGCATTATATCGTGTGGATGACATGAAATCATCTAAATTAAATAAGGAACTGGGTAAGCAGATGGGAATCTTATCCAAGATTGCCAGGGTATATGATATTGCTGTCGTATTGACAAATCAGATTTACAATGCCTTTGATGATGAGGGCAATAATGATATTCGTGCAGTTGGCGGAACAATCCTGCAATATTGGAGCAAGGTCATAATTCAATTGGAACGTGGTGATGAGATAAATAAGCGTGTTGCCACATTGAAACGTCATAGAAGTATTCCTGAAGGTAATCAGGCGGTTTTCGCAATCACTTCAAGAGGAATAATTTAAGATAATTTTATTAATAATTAAAAATATATATTTATTTTGGAATTGTTTGAGTGATATTATGAGGGAAAAGGATTTCGATATTAAAAACCCAAGAAAAAAATTTAAAAAAACTGAACGGGTGCCTCCAAAGGGTTATGACAATGCAAATGACTTTTTTGAGGACATGTATATGGATAAAGACATGATTTGGATGGGCCAAAATACAAATCATTTACATGATGATACAATAGCCGATGCAATGATTGATGCCATTCATGAAAAAACTTTCTGTAGATATCCTGCCCCTGAAGGATTCAGCGAACTTAAGCAGTTGATTTTAGATGATTTAGATTTTGAAGGTTTGGAAGTACTGTTAACATCTGGTGCTACTGAATCTTTATATTTATGTATGCAGGCACTTTTAGAACCTGAAGACAATGTGATTCTATCAGATCCGGGATACTTTATTATTGGAGACTTTGCAAACAGATTTGCTGGAGAAGTCAGATATGTTCCTATTTATTATCCTGAAAATGAATATAAGTTAACTCCTGATCTTTTACGTGAAAATATGGATGAGAATACTCGTATGGTTATTTTGATAGATCCATTAAATCCTCTTGGTTCCTCATACACAGAAGATGAATTAAAAGAGTTTGCTGAAATTGCAAAAGAAAATGATTTGTATTTATTGCATGATATAACCTACAAGGACTTTGCACGTGAACATTTTCTTGTAGAGAATTATGCTCCTGGCCAAACATTAACAATCTACAGTTTTTCAAAAATATTTGGTATGGCAGGATTAAGGATTGGTTCTGTTATTTCATCCAAACCGATTATAGATGCCATCAAAAATGCCGTTGTCAATGATTTGGGTGTTAATATTATTTCACAATATGGTGCTATTGCAGGTCTTAAATCAAAACCGTTATGGTTTGAAAGGATTAGGGAAACCTGTTTTGAAAACCAAAGGTTAATCAAGGAAATGGTTGACACTGTTGACGGAGTATTTCTGCCTGTTTATCCGTCCGATGCAAATATGATGGCTGTTGATTTATCCGGTGCAGGAATTGATCCAAAGGAAATGTCAAACTATTTAATTCAAAAGAAACTTTTCACAAGAGAAGGGGAATACACATCTGAAGAATTTGGAGACAGATACCTGCGTATTAGTTTTTCAATTCCAACAGAACAAATCAAAGTATTCTGTGAGGAGTTCCCAAAAGCTGTTGAAGCTTTAAAAAAATGATTGATGTAGATTTCAAAGGGTTTAGATATCATAAACCCATTCCTAATTTTTATAAAATAGATAATCCCGAAAATCCGGAGACAGAAATTTCAGATGATTTGCTGGCCGAATTGGAAAATTTGGCTAAAAAATATAATTTTACGGGAATCAGCTATTCCAAATTGTCCGATGAATTCAAAAATGATTTTAATATTGACATTGATAATGTACTTATTTTTAAATTTCTCATGGGTGTTGATTTAATTAATATGGAACCTTCACGAGAGAAGGGTAAATTAATGGATAAGGAATTTCAGGAATATGGAATTCACGTTTACGAATTTGCCGATTTTTTAAGGCAAAATGGATTTCGGGCTGATTTATTGCATCCCTTGGATGATAATTTAAGTTTGCGGGCAATTGCAATGCAGTCCAATGATTGTGTCATTACAAGAAGCAACATGTGTTATTTTAAGGATGGATTGCACAATAGCTTTTTCATGATACACACATCAATTGACAATTTGCCTTTTAAAACTGAAAATGACATGTTATGGGTTCCGGATTTCTGTTCAACATGTGGGGTATGCATTGATAGGTGTCCAAAGGATGCATTTGATGAGAATGAAAAGCTTTTAAGAAAAGTCTGTACTGCTCACAGGGAAGGGTGCAATGAGTGCATATTAAGATGTCCTTTCTTTAAAAGAGGTTATGATAAAGTTAAAAAACGATATGATAGGATGGTGAAAAAATGACTGATAAAATAGCATTGGTTTCATGCAGTGGATTAAGTCCGCTAGGTTTGGTAGTTCGAGCAGCTAGTGTAGAACTGGCATTGGAAAATGACAATATTGTTGCAGCATGCATAACTGAATATTCTGCACAGCCTAATAACTGTTCACCAATTTTAGACGATGCAAAAATAGTTACAATAACAGGCTGCAGTGATGATTGTGCATCAGTGATTCTGAAGGATAAGGATGTTGATTCAATCATGAATATTTCAGCAGATGCTGTTGTCAAAACCTATGATTTAAATCCGTTGGATGCTGTAAGACTGGATGAAGATGGTGAAAAGGCTGTTGTTGTTTTAAAAAAATATATCTTAAATGAACTTGAAAATATTTAGATTTGAGAATACTAATCTATATTCTCATTTTTTATAATTTCCACATTATTTAATGAGGATATTCCATCAATATTGTTGTTTAAAAGCAATAATACAATTTCTAATGCTTTTTTTATTCCGTTTTCTGATCTTTTAAATAGCTCTTCACTGTTATTTTCACGTAAATCAGAATAGACATCACTGGTTGTTGTAATTATATATTTGTCGGTTATTACACAAATTCCTCCACGTCCAATTCCTGCGGTTGTTCCGATAGCGATATCACAATCACTCAAGTCTTTTACAGCCTGTGCCATAATTTTACTCACAGCTTTATCTCCCTCTTCATCATAAACCTTGATGCCTTTAATTAATTCTTTTGGCTTAGGAGGATTTTTCACATTTAAAATTTTTACAACAGCTTCTATTGTTGGAATAAATAAACTGCAAGTTACACTAATATTATCATAATCAAAATTGCCATAACTCCTTAGGTTTTTGACATATTCTCTTCCGAAGTTTCCTTCATAACCTTGGGCCAGAGCGTGCAGTTCTCTTCCAATCTTTCCATGAGTAAAACATTCAGCTGTTGCTATTTTTATCATTTTGGTCTCTCAATAATTTTAAAGCATTCATTGTAATGATTTTCGCGACTTCATCTAATGTATAGGGTGTTACGGGTTCTTTATCTCTAATTAATTTATTTGTTGTTAAAACTAAGTGATTTTCTGTTATTCCCTGTTTTCTTAGCTCTTCAACAGCAGGATTGGATTCATCATACTCTGAAATATCTTTAATTTCAATATTTTCATTTCCAAATCCGAATATTCCTGCAGTTCCAATAGTTTTGGCCCCTCTTTTTTGGGCATGTTTTATTATTTTTGCTGCGGTAGGGATTGTATTTCCTCCGGCAATAACAATGATTACTACGTCACCTTCTATTAAATCAATATTCTCATCGTCAATGTATTGTGGGTAGCTGATAATATTTCTGAATTCTTCACTGTGGGTGCATAGCTGTTTTATAAAGTCGGGTTTGTTTTGACCTATTTCCGCTCCATAAAGTGTAAATATCACATCTCCTCCGTCAATTTTTTGCCCATCAAATGCACCTATAATTTTAGGCCCTCCCCGGTGGACTTGCATTAAGTTTATAGCTATTCTTAAACCTAATCTTCCGCATCCTATTAAATCGATTCTTCCTTTAGGGACCTGTCTGTCTTCCATTTTTTGAATTTCGTCTGTCATAATATCACTTTAATTGTTCTATTGGTTTTTTGTCTATTACTTTCATGTTTATGTTAAGTTCACTTAGAGTGTCTTTAAGGGCATATAATCCTGGAACTTCACTTTCATGATGATTTAAGTCTATTACTGTTATTTCTAAGTTTTTTGCAAGGATTGCAGTTTGTTGAGTCAAATCTCCTGAAATTAAAATATCTAAATTTTTATTTTTTGCCAATTTGATGAATTCTGGATTTTTAAGTCCAAAACCGGATATAACTCCAATATTTTTAATAATTTTTTCATTATCTAAATTATTAACAATTCTTGCATTTCTAAAATTGTCTAGAATAGTCCTTTTTAATTCAATAAATGTTTGATTTGATTTACAAATCCTCCCAATTTTTGTTGAATCATCAAAATAATCAATAATTTCTAGATTCAGGATATTTGCTAATGCTTCATTTGCTCCACCATTTATTATGTCCCAATTTGAATGTATGGTATAAGTTGGTGTTTTTGGAATAAATAAAGGAGGATGATGGGTAATAATCAGCGTATTCTCATAAATCAAATCATCTTCAGGTAATAAATCCATATAAATCTTAATTTCATAGATATCTTGATTTAAATCATAATCTTTTTTAAATCCTACCTCATCAGACTCCAAAGCTATTGATTTTGGTATTTTTTCATCTAGAAATTCAATTATTTCCTTAAGCTTCATTTAAATCATTCTTGACTCTATTTTGGTTATCTCTTCAATAATTAATTCATCCAAATTGAAAGGATTGATTGTTGATACTTTAAAAGCATTTACATTAGTTAGATTCATAAACTTTTCAATATCTTTTTCTTTAAAAATAACTTCTTCAAAAAAACCCATCTCGCAAGCACAATAAAGCACTCCATCTTTCTCAAGAAATTTTTTTATTAAGTTTGTTAGAACACCAATTGTTAATGTCATGGTTCCTGAAGTTTTTGTATTAATTCCTTTAGTTTTTAAAATGGATTTATTTGGGGATTTAACTGCATTCAGTCTTTCATGGATATTATTTTTATTTTTTAAAAGTTCATCGTTATCTTCAGCTACCGGATCTTCTATTATGAATGTATTCACATCAAATTTTGAGGATTGTTCAACCTTAATGCCTCCAAAACCAGTTGTATCTATAACTACGTCTCCTGAATAAATTAAATCTAAATTAGATGAGAATTCAATTTTATTTTTGAAATCCCCTCCGATTGGAGTGTATAATAACTCTTCAAGATGAGGATAAATATCAATCAATAAAATATTTTCATATTTTTGGCTTAATTTTTTAACAATTCCAACACCTGTAAAATAGGTGCCTATAACAACTATTTTGGTGTTATTGTCCACATTTAAACTTTCTATATATTCAAAAACAGCTTCAGACTTTTTTGAAATAATTTCATTAAATATATCAATCAATTTAGTTTCAGATTTAATCGTATACACTTCTGAGGTTATTCCTGTATCAACATTCATTGTTTAACCTTCTATTTTTTTAAAACCAATTTTTTCAAGAGCTTCACATGCTTCTTTATAAACTGCTTCTTCAATTGATTTTTTATGGATTGCATGTGAAGGCGAAGTTCCTGCAGTCAATATTCTTCCTTTATTGTCAATAAAAATAAGTAATGATCCGGAACCGGGGATTCCCAAACGCCCTCTGGCAATTATTAAATCAGCATCACTTTGGTCAAGTGCCATGTATGCCTTTGCCAGTGCTGGAATTCTGCTGGTGTCTGCAGTATTGGTGTTTATTTGAAGTATTTTTGCTTCAGGAAGACCATATTCATTTAAAACTTCATTTAAAACTTCGACTTTAATTCCATTTTTATTAGGTATGTATATTTTTTTTGCATTTTTAATATATTCCTGAATTTCAGCAATCTCTTCAAGAGTGTCTCCGAATCTGCAATTATTCTCAGATTCTTCAAATGCATTTTTTATCATCTTTTCAAATGCCATATTATCATATCTCAAAAAAAGATATTAAATAGTTTGAGGTATCAAATCCAATTTCTCAATAACATTGACAACTTCAGTATAATTACCATATTCAGGAGAACCTACTCCTTTGACTTCATGAGGGTAATTGTCAGCTATTACTGTTGCTAAGTTATTGGCACCTGCTTTAAGTGAGAATTCCACATTTTCAGGGCCCACTGTTGGAGTTGGCATTGTAATGGTGATTTCAGGATACATTATTCTAGTAATTGCAACCATTTTTAACTGTTCTTTTAATGGGAATGGAGGCCAGTCTTCCATTGGAGTTCCTTCATAAGGGTTGAAGCCCATTATTGGAATTTCTTCTAAAGTTTCAAAGTTAGATAAATAGCGTAAATGTTTTATTCTATCTTCTTTACTTTCACCAAGGCCTAAAAGCAAACCTGAAGATAAACCTACTCCCGCTTCACTTACTCTTTTACAGGTTAGTATTCTTTGATCTAGTGAGTCTCCAGGTTTTCTTTGATAGAATACGTCTTCATTTATTGTTTCAAGATTGCAGCAAATTGTATCTGCACCCAGTTCGGCTAATTCCTGTACTGATTTTTCAGTCAGGTCACCTCCGACATTTACAAGAATTTCCAAATCAGATTGTCCTTTTACAATTCTGCAGGCATTAACTGCCTGTTTTCCTTTGTAACCATATCCTCCAGAACAGCTTACACGAGGAATATGTGCTTCCTGAATAGATTTCACAGCCTTTAATATCTCATCATTGGATTTGTAAAATGCATTGTAATATCCTTTTTCAGAAGTTTCTTCTGCAAATCCGCAATATTCGCATCTAGGTTGGATTTGACATTTGTTGGTAAGATGGACTGTTGATGTTAATTTGATTACTTTTGATTGATTGTCTCTTATATCGCAAGCTATCTTGAACAATTTTTCCAAATCCTCATCATTGTCGATATTCAACAATTCTAAAAATTCCTCATCACTTAATTCTTGTCCTTGTTTTGCTTTATTTAATATTTTATCAATCAATTTAACACCAGATTTTAATTTTTTTATCTTTAATATAAAATTAACTTATTTTTTAATGGCTATTTGCATAACAATTAAAAAATAAGTTAAAAAATTGTTGATAAGAATCAACAATTATAACTTATTGTGTTTATTTGTCTTTTCCTAAGTAATCTAATACGGTAGGTACGATTTCTGCTAAGGAACCGAAGTTCATTGAGTCAGCAGTACCTAATAATGCAGCAGGGTTTAAAGCATCGTCCATTTTGTCGATACCTTCATCTTGCATTAATGCAGTTACATTAGTTAAAGCTTCGTTAGCCATCATTTGTGCAAATCCAGCAGGAGCACCTAAAATTTGAGTTACAGTGTCTCTGTAAGCTAAGATACCTGCGTAGGTAATTGCGGTTACTGCGGAACACATGTCACATACAGGACCTACCATGTTTGCTGGTAATGTGAAAGCGGATCCTCTTGCTTTTTGACCTAAGTCCATTAATGTGTCGATAGCAGCTTGGTCAGCGAAACCTTCAGCAATGTATACTTGTCCTTTCATTTCAGGTACAGCACCTGGGTGGTATGAAGCTACGTTTACATTTTTACCTAAGTCTTCGAAGATTTTATTTAATCCAGGAGTTGGGATGGTACATGCGTGGGTTACGATTGCACCGTCTTTAATGTCATCAGCGAAGTTTTTGATGATGTCAGGTTGCATACCTCCTTCAGGTAACCAGGTCATAACCCAGTCAGCATCTGCTACTGCTTCGGAATCATCGTTAATACATTTCATACCTAAATCTTCTGGGTGTGTAAAGTGAATAGCACCTTTTGATGGTTTTGGTACAGTTTCTGCTAATTCATTAACTTTTGCTCTGATAGCAGGCATTACTTCTTCTGGGTTTCCTGCTTTGTGTGCTGCAATTACTTCTGCGTAATCAAAGTCATCTACTACTACAAAGTCTCCGTCAAAAATTGGGTCGGATACGACTACTTCATCTACGCCAGCTAATTCTAATAATTCTGCACCCATTTCGATTGTAGAGTGAGTCATAGAAATGTTTTCTTTTCCGGTTGCTTCTGCAACTTCACAAGCTCTTGAGAAGTTGGTAATTCCACTTGCAGCGTGTGTTCTGTAACATCC
>NZ_JBGULU010000167.1:0-21796 GCF_045116495.1 Methanobrevibacter sp.
ATATAATTTTCATCCCTTTCCAAAATTTTAAATTTTTTTTGAGATAATTCATCAGAAATACTCTCCATTTCCTTTGAATTATCTGCAGACAATATTAATAAATCCATATTAATCCATGTAAACTACAAATTCATCTAATTCTTTTCTTGGAGTTTCACGAGGCTCGGCATTACCATAACCTAACGGAGTAAATAATACAGGTTCTTCGTTTTCATCCAGGTTTAAGAATTTATGAGCTTCGTATTTTTTGAATGCACCTATATAACATGTTCCAAGACCAACATCCTGAGCGGCCAGTATCATATGATCCATTACAATTGTTGCATCGATGTCTGCTATGTTTTTTCCATCCCATGGTCTTGTCCATGCTTTATCTCTAAGTGCAACAACACACAATACATAAGGAGCTTCGACAAACCATTTTGCTCCGTAAATCTTAGACAATTCATCTTTATATTTTTTAGTGTCAATAACATAAACTTTAAAAGGCTGGAAATTTACACCAGTTGGCGCTAATGTAGCTGCCTTTAAAACGTATTCCAGTTTTTCCTTTTCGACTTCCTTATCCAAATAACCTCTTACACTGTATCTTTCTGTAATTACATCAACGAATTCCATCGTATCTTCCTCCTGTATATATTATATCATCAAGGTCACAAAAACGTCTAAATTCCTCTTCTTCCATATTTTCTTCATGAATGTGTGCAATAATACCGGGAGTTCTGCCTATTATAAACACACCCAATCCCAAATCAGGAGTGAACCCCAAATCAGATAATATTGCGGCATTTGCACCATCTACATTCAATCTGATTTGCTTTTTTTCATTTATCAAATCTTCAAGAGCCAAAGCTAATTTAATGTGAGGTCCAATAAACCCTTCCTTAATTACAAGTTCCATTAACTTATCTGCTCTCGGGTCAACATTATGGTATCTGTGTCCAAAACCGGGTATTTTTAAATCTCCATTGATATATTCATTGTATATGTCAATAGCCAGACTTGCAATTTGTTTATTATCAAGGCTGGAATCACCAGTATTATAAATTGAATTTATCCTTGACTGGTACAGCTGCATTGTTTTTTCAATTGCTCCTGCATGTTTATGGCCAAAAGACAATAATGCCCCCGCTACTGCAGTATTCATTGGAGAACCTGATGAGGCAACCAGCCTTGCTGTCTGAGTGCTTGGAGGAGTTACACCATGGTCACAAAATGAAACAAGAACATGATTAAATATTTTACCTTCCTTAGGTGAAGGCAATCTCCCTTTTAGAAGCAAATATATCATGTCACTGTAACGGATTTTTTCAATTAAATCTCTTTGATTGTATCCTCTAGTTACAATTTTATCTTCCTCTACACGGGAAATAGCTGTTTTCAAAGAATGAGAATTTACCCTAAAATTATTTTCTTGCATTTTCATGTACCTTTTGAATTATTTAATATAAGTATATAGTTATTATAATTTTAATGTTGCTACTCTTGGCTCGACAAAACAAGATGGTCTTACTGCAACAATTCTAACACCACTTGCCCTTTGATTACCAATATTGACATAAGAACCTAAAACTGTTGTTTTTCCACCAAAACCCAAAGGACCTATTCCAGTTTCATTCAATTTAGATGTTACATATTGTTCAACTTCACTTTGACTGTCCAAATTCCCATAAGCAATTGATTTTAAAAGCAGAGCATTTGCTTCATAATGTGTTCTTCCAATACCTATTGATGGAATTGAAGGTGTGCAGCCCAACAAATTGAGCGAATCAGACAGCCAATCGATTACAGTATCAATAACGTTATAAAATGAACGTTTATGATATACTCTTAATGTTTTGGCCCTAATTTCCGGACCTCCCCCCTCAAGTATGAAATGTAAATTTAATGTATCCGGATGAACATCCCTTTTATAGGTTGATTCGTCATTTGAAGAGTCAATTAAAATAGATGCAGTTTTGAGCATTCCCTGCTTTTCATATAACCCTTCACTTTGTTCTATTCTTTCAATTGCATTTCCTTTAACTGCCATCGGCCTTGCCGGAAGATTATCTAAACCTAAAGCTACCCCTTCATGAATTTGATTTAACAGCTCTCCAGTAATTTCCCTATTAGATCCTACCTCAACAATAACGTGTGGAATTCCTGTATCATCACATAACGGAAAACGAGTCTTCTGGGCAACTTTATAGTTTTCTAAAATTTGTGATAAAGCCCATCTGGCATTTTCATTTTCTTCCATTTCAATTGCATTGGTCAATGCCTTTAATTTATCATCAGTAAGTGTGGTTGATGCTTTTATAATTTTTTCTGAAATGCAGTCAATGATATCCATAAAAATCACTCAGGAACGGATAAATCATCACTTTGTGATGGTGATGCGACAGCTTGCGGACAATAAGTGTCAATCATTCTTTTAACAAGCATTACCTGTTTAATGCGAGCTTTAGCTTCTTTTTCTGTGGTGTCCCAATTATGGTTGGCTGCAACTGAACCTCCTGTTTTTAAATAAACCGGAGCTGCAACATCAATAAATTTTGGAACTTCATAATGGCGTATGAATCCTCCGGTGGATTTGGGATTTTCAGTATGCAAATCTATAGACATATCTACAGCATTTCTAATGGCTGCAATCATAGGGATTTGAAGATCCCTAACCGGATTTAGTGAGTCCAGACCATTTTCTTCAAGCAGTTTTGCGGCTGCAGGATTTGAATGGCCTGCATGAGCTGACAATTTAAAATGAGTGTTTTTAGGAATTTCGCCTTTGGCCCTCATCTTATTTAAAACCCAAAGAAGACCTTCATCATACAACAATATTCCCCGAACACCTAAACTGCATGCCCTTTTTACATCTTCAATGGCATAAACTAAATTATCATAACCTCTGAGCCTGTAACCGATTCGGCTCCCCTCTTTTGTGTGGACTGTAGCTGAAGTATCATAAGTTGCCCTCGGACCAACTGATAAAAACAACTCACATCCGTAATCCTTAGCCAAATTAACCATTGAAGTTATGTCCTCGTCACTTAAGAGCATGATTCCTTTTGTTTGAGTAACCCTATGGATGAAAACATCACTCTTTCTAGATTCGATCAAAAGAGTTTTCATGGTATTTGGAGATTGAATTCCCGGAACTTCAAAACGATATTGTCCACCATCAGCAAATCGTTTAGATGATTTGAAATCGTCAAAAGTCTCTTCAATTCCAATATTTTTTAAAAATGCCTTTGTTTTATCCATAATATCCTACTCATTTAATTTTTGAACTACATAACTCATGGAATAATCTTCAATAGAATCAATGACTGTAAGGTTTCTTATATCATATAACGGATTATTAGCTTTGAATTTATCGATTAATTCACTTAATTTATATGGATTTTCAAAATCTCCTTTTGGAAGCAATGTGATGTTTTGAAATACTCCGTTTCTAAATGTCTTGTCTAATTTAATGATAACATTTGACGGTCTTTTTTCAGGATACAACTCATTTAATTTATCGTCTGAAAGAATAATCATTCTGGCTGCAAGATTTTTAATGCTGTTTACCTTATCGACTGTGGAATAATTATCCAGAAGACCATATTCAATCAACTGGTCAATGTCATCAACGGTTACCTCACCGACTACAAGAGATATTGCAACAGCAAACGGCAGGGACTGCCTCAACTCTTCCTTGTTTTTAGGGTTGAAGTTATTGTGCTGAGCTGCAACATCATATGTCTTAACCGCTATATTTTCAATATGGTCATATTCATCCCCTATGCTTGCCTTAAGCTTTAAGGCCGTGTCGATTGATGAGTGAATATGTCTGCAGAACGGATATTTTTTAAAGTAAATGTCCCTTACTCTCACTTTGCCTATTTCTTTTAAAACCTTTTCAAATGAGAAATCTTCAACATTATAATCATCATACACCATCGCTTTTAAAAGCCCCTCTTTTCCTTCAAATATGGTGCCGCTACCGGTAAATCCGTTTCTTGCAAGGAATGCGGATAACATTCCGTTATAAACTGCCTTTCCAACATGCAATGATTTGCCCATGGACCCTCCATGATCTGATTCCAAAAGACCTGCGGCCTGGGTTCCGCATAAACCCAGTGCATTTAAGATTTGCTCTTCATCAAGTTTCAATAATTTTGAGGCTACTGTTCCGGCGACAAACGCTCCTATGGTTCCTGTAGTATGAAATCCTTTGTTTCTATGGTCAGGATTTACAATTTTTCCAAGCAATATTCCAACTTCATAACCTACAATGACGCCTTCCAGAAATTCCTTTCCGCTCAAATCGAAACTTTCGGAAATTGCCAAAGCAGTAGGGAATATCACTGAACCCAAATGAATTTGTCCACCTCTGTGTCCATCATCCAACTCCAATACATGAGCTGAAACACCATTTAAAAATCCGGCACTTAAAATATTGGTTTTTTTATTTCTTCCTATAACAGAAGCCCTTAAATTTAAATTTAAGTTTCCAGAAAATATTTCTTCAACTGTATTGTAGGCTATTTTTGAAGCCTCTTCACTAGCTCCCCTGTAGGTTACTCCGAAAAAGTCCAGGAAAGCTGCTTTTACAGTGGTGATGGATTCCACAGTTGCCTGTTCATAACGATAGTTTGAAATAAATTTAGAAATATTTTTTAAAAACATAAAACACCTAACTTAATATATGTAAAAATAGTGTTAAATAGTTAACTTATGAATTTTAAAAAAGGCCTTTAAGCTGCCGGAACACCAGTTAAAACTAGCACAATGTGTGCTACAATTGCTGCACCATAGTAAGTTGCGGCAATAACTAAAACAGTAATTACTATAGCTCTCCAACCTAAAGCTTTAAATTCATCCCAGCTTTTACCCATTCCAATACCCACATAAGCTAAAAAGACAGTTACAATTGATAAAAGTTCAACCTTAGAAACATAGTAAAGAACAAATTTAGATGTAGGCATTCCAGGAAATGCAATTAGAATACCGATAATACTGATATACAATATTGAAGAAATGTCAAACGGAACTTCCCTTTCAAGCCATACCCCAATGAGAGTAATGAGAGACAATATGCCCATGCCCACTAAAGAGTCAGTCATCGGATGCTTATAACCCAGATAGTTGCCAATTACAGTAATGACTGAAAATATGATTAACAACAATATCCAATTAAAGATACCATGAACAGTAACATTTTCAGATCCTTCAAGCAAGTCAGGCATTATTCATCCTCCTTCTTTTCAGGCACTAAAGCTTCTCTTCCAATTTTTGGTTCCAACCAATTGTACATTCTTTCTGTCAGAGGGAGTGCAATAAATATTACAATGTAAATACCAACACAGAAGGACAACAGGTTACTGAATCCTGCAAATGCTTCAATTTGAGTTTCCATTCCAGGAAATGCCGCAAGAGTTGGTCCAATAGCTGCAGCATTCATACTGGCACTACCCACACCACTTGCCATAGCATATGCATATGGATGAAGAGGTATGAAAGACAGTGAGAATGTAACGAGGAAACTTATAAATATTGTACCGATTACAGTTCCGATGATGAAGATTGCAAATACTCCTCTTGATTCTGGTGAATTAAAACCGTATTTATCAACAACAACCGCAACATTGGGTTCCCTTCCGATGGAATTTGTCATACCTATGGATTCCTTTTTAAATCCTAATAAAAGCGCAATTGGAAGTACCAATATGGTTGCTAGGTGTCCGAGTTCCTGCAATATTAAAGCAGGCCCCATTTCAAAAATAAGGCTTATAGACTGACCGCTGGAAACAGCTAACTTTGCAATCAAAACACCAATGAAAAGCATCATTGCCCCTTCAGCAATACGGGCCTGTTTTCTTTGAATCCATTTAATAGGTTTAATCAGATAAAAAGCAAGACCCAAAATAATCGTATAAATTAAAGGCATTATTGTTATTGCTACATCTTTGGTAAGTGTGATTTTAATTGTGCCTATAAGTTCAGCAATAATTACTAAAATAAGTACAGTACCATGTAATCTATAATCTCTCCATGGATTTTTCTTTAAAATTCTTTTATCCGTTTTTTCACGATAAATATGCTCAACTTGGCCATCCTTATTCGGAATAGAAATCCACTCCCCCAACAATATAACATTATAACTGTATAATATTAATTACTTCAAACATAATATTTAAATTAATATCATTCAAAATTAAAAATTTCACAAAAGATGAAAAAAATAGAAAAAAAATGATAATACTATTTCACAAAATAAGAAGAAATTAAACCGGAACCCCAGTTAAAACTAAAATAATATGTGCCACAAATGCAGAACCCAAATAAGTAGATGCGATTACAATGACAGTTACAACAACTGCACGCCATCCTAAAGCCTTAAACTCATTCCAACTTTTACCCATACCAATTCCGACATAAGCTAAAAATACAGTGACAATAGATAAAAGTTCAACCTGAGAAACATAATGCAGTACGAAATTAGAAGTAGGCATGCCCGGAAAAGCCAAAACAATACCGATAACACTAATGTAAATAATAGAAGAAATATTTAATGGAACTTCCCTTTCCATCCAAACACCTATTAATGTAATGCCGGACAATATTGCCATACCTACCAAAGAATCGGATATGGGATGCTTATATCCTATGTAATTGCCGATAACGGTTATAACTGAAAAAATTACTAAAAGTAAAATCCAGTTAAAAATTCCATGGACAGAAACATTTTCAGATCCATCAATGAAATCGACCATCTATTTACCTCCCTGCTCGTTTATAGTTTCTTTTTTTCCGATTTTTGGTTCTAAAAAATAATATAACTTTTCAGTCAGAGGTAAAGCAATGAAAATTACAATATAAATTCCAACAGAAAATGAAAGCAGATTACTGAATCCTGCAAATGCCTCAATACTTGTTTCCAAACTAGGAAATGCTGCAAGAGTAGGTCCTAAAGATGCCGCATTCATACTGGCACTACCAACACCGCTAGCCATTGCAAATGCATAAGGATGTAAAGGTAAAACAGAAACGCAAATACTTGTTAAAAAGCTAATGAATACTGTTCCTATTATTGTTCCGACAATAAACAGTGCGAAAATTCCTCTTGATTCCGGAGAGTTGAATCCGAATTTATCAACAACGACTGCAACTTCAGGTTCACGGCCTATTGAATTAGTCATACCAATTGTTTCCCTTTTAAATCCAAGCAGTAATGCTATAGGAAGTGCAACAAATATTGTGGCCAAGTGCCCCAATTCCTGTAAAATCAAAGCGGGACCCATTTCAAAAATAAGATGTATTGATTGACCGCTGGAAACAGCTAATTTGGCAATTAAAATTCCAATAAAAAGCATCATTGCCCCTTCAGCAACTCTGGATTGTTTTCTTTGAATCCATTTAATCGGTTTTGCAAGATAAAAAACAAGTCCCAAAACCATAGTATAGAGCAATGGCATTATAGAAACTGAAACACCTTTTGTCAGATTAATTTCAATCGGTCCAATCAGTTCTGCAATAATTACCAGAAGAAGTACGGATAGATGTAAACCGTAATCTTTCCAGGGATTCTTTTTTAAAATACGTTTATCAGTCTTATTACGATATATATGTTGAATATCTGTCGTGTCAATATCATTGTTTGAAATAATACCCTCTCCCACCCTACACATTAGATGTGTCAATTAATTCTAACTATAAAACAAGTACTATATAAATTAGTATGATTTAGTTCTCAAAAGTTCTAAAAACATGAATAAAAATTGCGAAAAATTAAAAAATATTTCACAAAAAGTGAACAATAAAAAATAACAATAATAAAGTTATTCGTAATATAAAAAGTTAAAAAAGAGTATTTAAATAATATTACATTCTACAAAGTGGTTTTGAAAGATGTCTCCTTGCAGAAACCGGTGTTTCGTAAAACTGAGAATTTTTTAAATTACGTTTGATAATAATAGGAACTTTTTCACTAGATTCAATTTTCCTACCACATTTCCTACATTTGAACCCTTTGTTTTTGCCGGCAGAAGTCATTCTTTTTCCACATTCACAAACCGGATTTTGATATTCAACATCGTTTAATTTAAGAACCTGAAATTTTTCAATGTTGAAGGTGTTTTGCTCCCCAATTCCGCCAAATACCCTAATGACATCCCCAGGACGCAAGTATGAAACCGTATTTCTAAAACCTTTTGTCGGTTCATATGCTCCGCATTCAATCTCACCGGATTCGTCCTTAATATGGAAAAACATGTGTCCTCCTTCAATGACTTTAGGCTTATTTTTTACTTCACCTATGACCTCATAACATCCAAACTGTTTCATGGATGCAATATCCGGAGTTTTTTGAATATGCATATCGGTGTGCTGGTTTGTTTTAAAAATACAGGAATCAACAATAGGTTCGCCAACTTTAACTATTTCCTTTGCTGTCTTTAAAGCTTCAACAGAGTTCGATCTGATGCCATATAAAACAGGGCATGGAGTTTTAGGTTCTATTGCAATGTAGTTTTCTTTATAGTCAATGTTTTCAAAGGTATCTGGAAATGTCTCCTTATCCATTTCATAAACCGAATCATAGTCAATCTGCCTTTCAGTTCCATAATTTTCAGGAGCCCTATATGCAAGCAATTCAAATGTGTAATCAGACAACGGCAGACTGATGGCTGCAATGGATCCTATAATGCCCCTTCCCTTTTTGAATTTATGAATTTCACAGCCCATTTCCTTTCCAAATTTTTCAGCCTCTTCAATTGTTATGAATTCATAAATTGCTCTGAATGCATAATCCTGCATCTCATCAGTAATTTCACCATTATAAAAGACAACACCGGGATTTGTATTGTCACAGTCAAACATGGATAATTTTTCAACTTCCCTTAAAACAATTTCCTTTGCCAAATCAGCATTATCGTTATTTTCTATTTTAAAGCTAACTCCACCATTACCACGAGTTTTAAATCTGGCAAACGGATTTAATCTGATTAATCTGGGATAGTCTAAAAGTTCAATCCCTTTTTCATTTAATCTGTTGATTATCTGACTTGCAAGGAATGTTGTGCACATTCCGTCCGGAGAGTCCGTGTCATCTATTCCAATATGTAAAACATTAATTTAAATCACCTTAAATATATAAGATATTATAGTTATAACAATATATAGTTTAATTAATAGAGGCAATTCAATGTTAACTCGCGGAAACCTGTTACAGCAAATAGAACAATTACTAAAATCACAAGGTTATAAAACCTCAGACACATACGAGCAGGGCTCATTTGATTTGGTAGCCAGGAAAAACCTATTAATTTTACTTTTAAAAACCTTTTTAAACATTGACAGTATAAATGAACAAAATGCGCATGAAATGAAGCAATTAGCTAATATTTTTTTGGCCTCACCAATCATTATCGGAGAAAAATCCAGAAACGGCATTCTTGAAGAAGGGGTCGTCTATGAGAGATATGATATTCCAACAGTCGGTTTTGAAACCTTTAAAAACATGATTGTTTATAATGAATACCCTGAAATTTTAGCAGACCGTGGAGGATACTTTGTAAAAATTGATGGAAATGTTATAAAACAATACCGTGAGGAGTATTCAATGTCTTTAAAGGATTTGGCCAGTCTTGCACATGTTTCACGTGCTACCATGTACAAATATGAAAATGGCATTGTTCGTGCGAATACTGAAACTGCAATGATTTTGGAAGAGATTCTCAATACAAAAGTTACGCTCGATATTGATTTGTTAAAGCAACCACAAAAAGAGGACATTGAATATAGTGATGATGTTAATGACTTGTCAAAACTTGGATATGGCGTTCTGTCCACTTCCAAAAGTCCATTCGATGCCGTGGCAAAAATGAAAAGTTCAGACAATCATTCGCCATTAATTGCAAATGTTGAAAAAAACAGAACTGAAAAGACATTGAAAAGAATGGCAATTCCTCTAAAAGACCTGTCAATGGTTACAACATCAGAACCAGTTTTCATAATCAACAATGATAAGATACGAGAGTCAATAGGCACAATACCGGTTATAAAATCCTGGGAGTTAAAAGAATTTGAAAATTCCAAGGAATTATTAAAAATGATTAAAGAGAGAAAAGAAAATTAGTGTGATATTATGGAAAATTTACAGATTACAGATATGGAAAATCATCCTATTAAATGGGTTTGCAACTATAAAGGACAAAGAGCTATTGGAATATGTGGCAAAACTCAAAAAATAGCCATGTTTGCATCAGACGAAAGAGTATCCAGAATCCTTGATGACATCGTAATTGGAACCGATGAAGAACAGGAAGGATACGGCTGTGAAGAAAAGGACCGCTGCTGCAATTTTGAATGTGAACTCTGTGAAATTTCTCCAAGACAATACCTTCAGATTACCGGCAAAAAACCATCCAATAAAAATATAAAAGATCTGATTAACGGATTGGCTGATTTAAATAAAACATTAAAAGAAGATGGATTTGTCCCATTTGAAGAATATGAAGTTGTAAAACTTTAATATTCTTTTAGAAGTGAAAAGTCTTCGCTTGCCTCCTCGACTTTAGCAACTCCCAATGATATTAAATCCACATAATCTATTTTTTTTAAAAATTCAAAAGCATCTTTAGGGGGCAACACACCTGCTGCCAATACTCTGGTAGCTATTACTTTTTTATTTAAGCTAACTAATCTTTGTTTGAAATCCTCTCTTTGAGAGGCATTAAATGCACTGATATCCATCATATAGGACAATGAGTTAAATGGAATCATGTAAAAATCAAATAAATCCATATCCAAATTATCAGGAAGCAAATCAGTTGTTTTTGACGGAAAAGCTGTTACCAGACCTGAAAGTGCGCCGGTAGTGTTAATTTCAGACAATATCTTTGAAGTTAATTTCCAGTCATAACCGTCAACGATAAACTCATCAACCAGCATTAAAGGACAATCATATTTGCTGAATAGGCTTATATCATCGTCCCAGTCCACTTCTTTTGCAACTTCATAATTTGGATTTAAGTAATCAACATCAGATTTGCCGATTGTTGCAATAACCTTCATTTTACAGTTCTGTTCAACTGCAAGGTCATATGCTTCAAGCAGATTGGAATCATTGACCAAATTAATGGCTCTGATTCCCTGATTATATGATTCCACAATAACATCAGCAATATTTTGAGGACTTTCATATAAATCCAATTGGTAAATCCTTGATCTGTGTCCGAAATAAAGTTCGGCCATAAATGGGCCATAACCCAATATTGTTTTTGGAATTTCCTTGTCTTTAAATTCCAAGTCCTCAAAAAACATATTATCACTATTCTTTTTCAACTAAAACTGCAGTTCCGTAAACAAGAATCTCTTGCATTACCTGAGAGATTTCATTTGAGTCAAATCTAATTGCTACAATTCCATTTGCACCTAAATCCTGTGCATGTTCAATTGCTCTGTGTAATGCCTCATCACGGGATTCTTCCATCATTTTCACATACTGTTTGATTTCTCCACCGAAAAGAGATTTTACACCCGCGCCGATTTGTCCTCCGGCACCTCTACTTCTGACGGTCAAACCATAAATAAAACCTTTTGTTTCCACAATTCTATAACCAGGAATATCATTTGCTGTTGAAATTGGAAATTCTTCTACAGATACCATAATTAATTCTCCGTTTATTTAAATTTAGATTAAAACAAATAATATAAATTCTAACCTAAATGATAATTATTTGATTCATCATATAAAAAATATTGTAAAATCACAGATTAATTTAAATTTTAAATATAATAAAAAATATAAATTTAATTAATATTTACTATTAAATATTCTTTTAAAAAAAAACAAATTATGGTGAAATTATGAAAGTACTTGTTGCTGATGCTATTAATGAAAAGGGTATCGAAAACTTAAAGGAAGTGGCTGAAGTTGTCGTAGACACCAGCATTACTCCTAAAGAGTTAGCGAATACCATCCACGAATATAATGGAATTATTGTAAGAAGCCGGACAAAAATTACTGCAGATTTGATTGAAAAAGCAGAAAATATGAAAATCATCGCAAGAGCGGGTGTTGGAGTAGACAACATCGACTTGAATGCCGCAACTGAAAAAGGTATCATGGTTGTAAACTCACCTGAATCCACATCAGTTACTGTAGCTGAACACACAATGGGATTGATTTTAAGCATGGCCCGTAAAATTTCCATTGCAGACAAATCCGTTAAAGAAGGTAAATGGGAAAAGAAAAAATTCATGGGTGTTGAACTTAGAAATAAAACTCTTGGTGTAATCGGAATGGGAAGAATCGGTTCCCAAGTAGTAAACAGATGTAAAGCATTTGGTATGGATGCAATGGCATATGATCCATACTTGCCTGAAGAAGTCGCCAAACAAATGGGCGTTGAATTAACTGATTTGGAAAAAGTGCTTAAAAATGCTGACTTCATTACAATTCATGTACCTCTTACCCCTGAAACCAAACATTCAATCTCCACCGAGCAATTTGAATTAATGAAAGACACTGCATATATCGTGAACTGTGCACGTGGTGGAGTTATTGATGAAGATGCATTATACGATGCTTTGCTTAACAATAAGATTGGAGGAGCCGCTTTGGATGTATATGAAGAAGAACCTCCAGCAGAAGACTCAAAATTATTTGAACTTGAAAACATCGTTTTAACTCCTCACATTGCAGCTTCAACCAAAGAAGCTCAAAGAGATGCTGCTATTATCGTGGCTGATGAAATTATCAATTTAGCAAAAGGAAAAGCTCCAAGAAATGTATTGAACATGCCACGTATTGACAGCAACACATATCAGGAATTAGCTCCATTCATGGAATTATGTGAAAAATTAGGTAGTTTCATATCTCAAGGAGTTAACGGTAAAATTAAAGAAATCGAAATTATTTACAGCGGAGAATTAGCTGAAATTGACAACCTTGAACTCTTAACAAGAACTGTTATTCAAGGTGCTGTAAATCCATTCTTAAGTTCTCCTGTAAACGCAGTAAATGCATCCCTTGTTGCAAAAGACAGAGGAATAAGTATTACTGAAGGAAGAAAAAACAATGCCAAAGGATATGATTCATTAATTAAAGTTATTGCAAAAAGTGCAACCGATGAGTTCTCAGCTGTCGGAACACATTTACACGAAGCAAGAATTTTAAAAGTGAACGATTATTGGGTTGATGTTATTCCTGAAGGACACATGTTTATTGCAAAATATGAAGATGTTCCTGGAAGTATTGGTAAAATTGGTACTAAATTAGGAGAACACAACGTTAACATCGGAATTATGCAAGTTGGAAGAGATGAAAAAGGCGGAAGAGCAATCATGGTTCTGACTTTAGATAAAGAAATTCCAAAAGATGTTATTAAAGAAATCCAAGCTTTAGATAACGTTTATGAAGCTAATGGATTAGAATTATAAAAAACAATTTTCACCATATTGTTTTTTATTTTTTATTTTTTTTCAACCAAAAAAAGAGCTATTCTTTAAATTCCCTTGTGATTTTTTTGATGGTGCCGTCAGAATTAATCTCAATTTTCAAGACCTGATTTTGTGCTTGAATTCTTTCTTCAAATTCCTCATACTGATTTTTTCGTTCTTCATCAAGACTTTTGAAAAATTTATCATCTTTTTCATCCAAAAATCCCGGTTTGAACTCATCACTATCGGTTACAACATCACCTTCATCGAAAAAGTCATTAGGATCATAATCAACCAAGTGACTGTAATCTCCAATTGTGTAATCTAAGGGTTGACCATATCTGTCATATGATTTGAAGGTCTCTAAACTGTAAGGCAGACATACAATCATGTGGAAGTATCCATATTTTGAAAATGTTCTTAAATCTGCAGTAGACGGCATTGCACTTGGACCGGGGTGTGAGTGTACGGATCCGAAATATTTGGTAGTCATCGGAATTAGTTCAGTATGAACAACAGCACCGGTTTCACAAGTTTCACCTGGGACAAATAATAAGCTGGTAATGTATAATATTTTATCTTTAATCATGCCATCAAAGAATGCCAAAAACTCATTTGGATATGCCTGTTTGGAATAGAATATTACAGATTCCAGAACTTCTCTATCAACTCTAACCTCTTTGAATTCTTCATCATCATTGCCGAGTATTTTAGAAATAAAACTCATTCAATCACCTTTATATCTTTAAAGAACTCTTCGCTAAATATTGGAAGTTCCCAATCAGTATAAATGTAACTTCTATATGAAATTTGATTTTTGTTTTCTTTTTTGTTGAAACCTACTATTTCCTTATTTTTCCTATAAACTGCTATTCCTCTTTTTTTGTAAGTTTCAACATCATTCAAGTTAATGCCATTTTCGAATAAAAATTCGTGAATGTCACTTAAGTTCATACCTTTTATTTTCTCGTTGGCTTCAGTATTTGAATACTTGGATTTGAGGAAAGAAATTCCATGTGAATTAACACAGTTTCTCCAAGACTCATCCTGCCTCCACTTGAAATAGTTTAAAATATCCTTCTCATTAACAGGTATGATTCTTGAATCAAATGCGGGAGGCTTTTTGAATTGGGTATTGTAATGCATTACAAAAGAACTTGCAGTGAAACTAGCTATTACAGAGTTGATTTTTTCAATTCTGCCATCAAAAGGGACATTATCTAAAAGCAAGCTTATTTCATCTGAAAAAGCATAAACGAATTCTGCTGAAAACTCTTCAAACAAATCCCTGCAAACCTTAGAGATTACCTCATAAAAATTATCATCATATGGTTTTACAAGGTTTAAATCACGAGCCAATTTATGAAAGCTTCTTCCATCTAGGCGAATGATAATTTTAGAGTTTTTCGGAACTCTCAAAGACGAATAAACTTCAAATTCTTTCATTTACAGGCCCACACTGATTGTTTCATTGAAACTTTTAAGCAACCTAATTGCTGATAGTGCCGCCAGCATGCTTGTTTTTGGATTGGCAACACATGGGAAATTCATAGTAGTTGTTTTAAACTCACCGAAATCTCCTTTTGCAGTAATTTCATGAACATTCCTGTCAACTTTAGGATCGACAATGATTTTAACATCAATATCCATGTTGCATGCCATACTAATTGTTGCAGCAACATTAATGTTTAATGGAAATTCCTTAACTGCTTCGGAAGCCTTTCCTTCAAATAAAACCTCTTCGGAATCAATATCTTTACCAAGAGATTTAGGAGATTTGCGAGTTACAAGATTTACTTCCTTTAATCCGAAATTGGCAACAGCCTTTATACCGTCCAAACCTACAACTGCCCCGGAAGGCAAGTGTATTTTAGCATTGTTATCTTTAGCTATTTTCAGGACTTTATTATAGAATTCCATATCCATAAATGCGCCAATACTCATTATAATCATGTCTATACCTTTTTCAAGTACTTTTGGAGCTAATTCCTTAACGGAATCTGGTGAAGCACATTCCAAGACCAGGTCAACATTGTTTAACATTTCATCCAAGTCAAGTACTGCCACACCCTTGGCGAAACTTGCCAAATTTTCAGCTCTTTCAATATCCTTGTCAAAAAAGTATTCGATTTCAATTCCATTATCTTCCGGAACTATGCTGGTTGTAATAATATTGGCAATAGCTCCACATCCTATAATACCTACTTTCATAGTATCACTTAGAATAAGTTTTTAAATAAATATAAAATAAAAAAAAGGATTTTAAAAGATTATTTCTAATCTTTTAGTCAAATTGAACTTGAGTTTCAGTTTGTGGTTGAGTTTCAGGTTGTTTTGGAGTTGCTTCAGGGATTTGTGGTTCAGGAGCGACTTTTTTAATATCCCTTGGGTTGATTAACATTATATCTCCAATAGCTTGAACTTTATCAAAGTCCACGGTTAATAAATCATTTTGGAAAGATCTCATATCATGTTCTTCTGGAGATTCTCCACGAATGCTACCAAATATTTGACCTACTAAAGAACCTGAAGATCTTTTTTCTTGCTCAATAGCTCTAACTTGTAATTTTGAAATAGTACCTAACCTGATATTAAGAATAACATCTTCTACACGACCAACATAATGTCCTGTGTTGGTATAAATATCTAAACTGCGTAATTTTGAAACTTCTACCATGTTTACACCACAATATAAAATAATATTAAATAAATATGTATAACTTTATTTAATTGTTAATATAAATAGTTTTTGTTTTTTAAACTTGAAAACGTCTTATTTAACAAAAAACTTATTAAATTTAATAATTAAAATATAATTTAGATTACAAGGGGACTTTAAATTGTGGGATACAACAAAAGATTATAGAATTTTAGTAGCAAGCAAAGCAAGAGAAAATTACCTGAACCTAATTCCAACAGCATCATTTAGAGGAAGCTGGAATAAAAAGCAAGCAATTGATTTAGGAAAACAAATGAACAGTGATTTTCAATCATTGACATATTCTTACTTGGAAGGAGATGAATTGACAAATTCACCAGATGTTGAAGCCATAAAAGAAAAAGCTTTAAGCATTATTGAATATTTGGGTGGAGATGATTGGAATAAAAAGTTTTTAAACAATGCTCCAAAGGAAGATAGGGAAAAAACACAGGAAAACATTGCAAAAGTGAGATTTTTCCTGGATACCATGATCGGACTTAAAGACCGCCTGGCCCTTGGCCCAATAAATGACCCAATTTTAGGCATTGACATTAAAGTGGGCGAAGTAATGAGTGTTACAAAACATCCTAAAAACGAAAATTTGCTTATCTGTAATGTTAATTTAGGAAAACGTGCAGTTACTGTTGTTACCAACGATTTAAATGTTAAAGATGAAAATAAAGTGGGAGTATCCTTACTTCCTCCGCAATCATTCAGTGACATCGTTAGTGAAGGAATGTTTCTGGGAATGAACGGAAGTATTCTCAAAGATGTTGAAGGCGAACTTGGACAAATGCCTAAGGGAATCCCTATAGAGTCACTTAACGAAACCCGTAACCTTGTAGAAAGCTATTTGAAATAAGTTTTAAAAACTTATTTTCTTTTTTTATTACAAATAATGCATAAGTCACTATCTCAGGTTCAAACCTATCAATTTTGTTTTTGTCATTTCTTCAACAGCATATTTTATTCCTTCTTTTCCAACACCACTGTTTTTGAATCCTCCAAATGGCATGTTGTCTGTTCTGAAGGTGGACTGTTTATTTATAAATACTGTTCCTGCTTCGATTTCCTGAGCACATCGCATTGCATTGGCATAATCTGAAGTAAATACTCCTGCCTGCAATCCATAATCTGTCTCATTTGCAACTTTAATGGCTTCATCAACATCACTGACGCGAATGATTGGTGCTACTGGCCCAAATGTTTCATTTATAACCAAATCCATATCCGGAGTTACATTATCAATAACAGTAGCCTGGTAAAATGCACCATCACGAACACCCCCCGTCAATATTTTAGCGCCCTCATGAACTGCATTATTAACTGTTTGCTCGACTTGAATTGCTGCCTTTTCAGATATCAATGTTCCAAGAGTGGTTTTTGTATCCAAAGGATTTCCCATAACCATCTTTTCTGTTTGAGCCACCAATTTCTCGCAAAATTCATCAGCAACTTCATTTTCAATAATGATTCTTTTAACACCCATGCAGACCTGGCCCGCATTTAAGAATGCGCCATTAATAACACCAGTTACTGCCTTATCAAGATTTGCATCTTTTAAAACAACCATCGGATCATTTCCACCCAATTCCAATGTTACTTTTTTCATTCCTGCCTTTTGAGATATCATAAGCCCTGTTGTTACGCTCCCTGTAAACGAAATTTTATTTACTCCATTTGAAGTGACAAGGTAATCCCCAACTTCAGAGCCGTATCCGGTAACAGTATTTACCACTCCATCAGGAAATTCTTCATTTAACAGTTCTGCAAATTTCATTACTGTCAAAGGAGCTTCCGTTGGAGGTTTTATAATAACAGTATTCTTACAGGCTATTGCAGGTGCAATTTTATGGATAGTCAGATTCAAAGGATAGTTAAACGGAGTGATGGCTGCAACTACGCCCAAAGGCAGGCGCTGTGTGAATGCGAAAAATCCTTTTCCATTTAAACCCGCATCCAATGGCACGCTTTCACCATAGATTCTTTTTGCTTCTTCAGCAGCAAGCTTTAATGTTTCAATTGATCTGTCTAGCTCAACTAAAGATTCATTAATCGGCTTTCCAACTTCCAATGTAAGCAAACGAGCAAAATCTTCACGATTATCCTTTAATTTTTCAACAACATTGAATAATTTATTTGAAACCTTAAATGCTGACATTTCTTGCAAAGAGTCTTTAGCATTATTTGCCTCTGTTATTGCCAAATCTGCAGTTTGCCTGTGAGCAATGGGAACAGTATCGATTACTTCATTATCATAAGGATTTTTAACTTCCAGTAAATCATCACTTGAGATGTGTTTTCCGCCAATTAACATATCCATTTTATCACCTTGATTAATATTTATACTAAAACTAATAAATATTCATCTATGGAAACCACTAGATTTGAAACTTTTTTTGATGCAATCATCGCAATCATAATAACTGTTTTAGTTTTAAAAATTCCACAACCTACATCACCAACACCTGGTGCCCTTATAGAATTGAATTCCATTTATATTGCATATTTAATCAGCTTTATGATTTTATACAATATCTGGTATGCAAATCATAATCTATTCCAGGTCATCGATACAATAGACAATACCTCAGTATGGATTTATGGAACAATGACATTTGTAATTTCACTGCTGCCTTATTTTACAATTTGGCTTGCAAATAATGTTTATTCAATCCCTGCCGAGACAATGTTCGGATTGCTATTTATTATAACCCATATTCTAAATACATTAGCTACGCGGGCGATTTATAGAAGCAATCCTTATAATAAAAAGTTGAATGAAATGAATTTCAACTCATATTACATGAACATTCCAACAATAATATTATTAGTTGGATTTATTTTAACATACACAATCTATATTCCTGGAATTTACATTTGCTGTTTATTGTCAGTTATTTTATGGATTATTTTAGGTAGAATACTAAGGAGGCCTAATGATGGAAACTGATCGTTTTGAAGCATTGGTTGATGCAATTTTAGCTATCATTATTACAATCATTGTCCTGGAAATACCTCTTGCAAGCGCGGGAACTTGGGGATCCCTTTACGAACTTAGGTACGAATTCATTATTTACGCAGTCAGTTTTATTGTATGTTTTAATTTTTGGAATTACAACAATAACCTATTCAGCATTGTAAATAAGATTGACCCTAATGTTATCTGGTCTATGGGAGTTACACTGTTTGTATTTTCACTGCTGCCTTACTTTACAACATTTGTCGGTGAAAATTTCTATGAATTCTTCCCACAGTTCATGTATGGTTTGTGTTTTTTGATAACTGCAATTCTATCAATGATAATCGGGAAATTCCTGAAAGAATCAGACCCAGCAAATATTGCCCTGCAACTGGCCCTAAGCAATCATTATCCAATGTATGGAACCATTATACTGGTTATAATTGGAATGGTAATTGGATACTTCATTTATCCTCCGGCAATTATGATATGCTGCTTACTTTCAATACTGGGAATTTGGTTCATACCAAAAATTCAACATTACTTATCCTAAGAGAGGTGCATTTCAAGTGTAACTACTTGAGATGCCAAATTTTTTAAAACAAAAGTAAAATATTACTTCATATTGATATTTATTAGTTTTTTGACCAAATTTTAAATTTTAACTGTTGAATTTATGAAATAAGAAGACCAGTTTTTTAAATGGAAAAATGTGGAAAAAATCTTGAGTTACTGGCAGGAAAAATTGTTACAATAATTAAGTAAAAATAGTTCAAATTAACAACAAATGGCAAAATAATACTGTTTTTTAAAATCAATGCAATATTCAAGTTACAAATAAAAAAACAAATATTTTAAATGGAATATTAATGTAACTAAAAATTTTTTAAAAAATCATGACTTTCGCATGAAATTCAAAAACCATACTGTGAAATATGAATCGTTAATGTTAATGTCACCCACTTATAGGCCAAAGTGCAAATTCAAATGAAATATTGATGAAAATCAATTTAATGAAAATTAACTTTAAGATACAAAAAATGAATTGAAAATAATGTGTTTCCGTTGAGAAAATTGCGATTTAAAGTGAATTTAATAATTATTAGAAAAAACTTCAATTCAAGAAAAAACTTAAAAATGCTTTAATGTTAAAACAAGTAATTGAAATTTAAAAAAATAAAAAAAAGGTTTATATTTATACATCTGAGTATAATAAACCTAATACTCTTCCATTAAAGAATAGTACATAAACTACTATGATACCAAATAGGATACCTCCAACTGTAGCATTCCATTTTGCGATTAGAATAGCAATGGAATATAATATCAATGAAATAATTGCAATAATGAGTATTACTAAAATAAGTTTTACAATACCTACTCTTGAGATATCACCAATTGCTTCACCAATTGAAAGTGCATCACCAATATCTTCAGTTTTAGCCAATCTGCATTGTGCCATCACTAAAGCTAATGAGAAAATAATACTAACAATGAATGAAATAATTCCAGATAACCAATGTTGGAAGATGATTGCTAAAATTGAACTGATAATAATTGGAATAAGCATGTAAACAATTTGTACTGCAAACAATTTAACACCATTAATAAATTGTCTTATGAAATCTATATCAGGAGCACTAGCACTTCTCTGAATACCATATTTAACAATATCCAATTGATAACCATTAATAAGGAATACTATGAAAAGTGAAATGATGATTCCAATAACACCTGATCCGATAACTGCCCAAATATTTTCAATTGCGACACCTGCTGAAACAGATACCAATGTACCAATTATAGCAATTCCTAAAATAATTCCTAAAATAAGATATAAAACTAATGCTTTAATATTATGAAATGGATAAACTAAAGCATCACCTAAAATTTCACCTATTTCCATTTTTTGTTCACCTTTAAATTTATTGAAAAAAACCCTTTTATAGAGTCATTAATTATTTATATAAACACTTATATTTAAATATAAGTAGTAAAAAGTGAATGTTTACAACAATAGCTTAAAAAAAAGATATATTATTTAAAAAAATATAATTGATAATGTTGAAACACTATTTAAAATAATTTCCCAAAGAATTTAGTTCAGAATTAAATATTTTAACCTCATTTGATGCAATTTCATCACTTAAATCGCCGATATAATTATTGTACATATAAACAACAAGTAGAACTACAACCATAATGCCTCCAAACAGTAAAATAAATTCTGCAGATGCCTGACCTTTACTATCCATTATAATCCCCCCATAATCAAGCTCCCACCAAAGGTGGAAATAAAATAGAATATTGCAAAAGATGCACTGGCCAAAGGTAGTGAAAACTTAAATCCTTTTTTAATATCACCGTACATAATAATGCTAATGATAAAACCCACTAAAATCGAGTGAATGATTAAATAAATCTCACCAGCGATTGGAGCCGTCAGAATAATTTCCGATTCCATACCATAACCCTGCATAAATCCCGAATAAACCCCCACCATACCAATTGCAAATGGCGTTGCAATAACAGCCGAAATTAACAAAAACATTACAGACATCATTACAGTTGATTTTCTCTCCCGTTTAAGTGCAAGCAAATCCCTCAAATCATCAGAAACATCACTAAGTACTGATGAAATACTTGATCCTGATTTTCTTCCATCAAGAATAATTCCAAATATCCTTTCAAGCTCCTTTGATTTTAATCTTTTAGACATTGCC
>NZ_JBGULU010000168.1:0-4989 GCF_045116495.1 Methanobrevibacter sp.
GCCGACATCGAAGGATCAAAAAGCAACGTCGCTATGAACGCTTGGCTGCCACAAGCCAGTTATCCCTGTGGTAACTTTTCTGACACCCAAAACTTTATTATAAAAAGAAAAATGCATTATATTTAATAATACACTTAATGTTAGGGATCGTTAGGCCATCATTTCTGAAATTATTAATGTACTGGATAAATAATTAAAACGGACTTTTATCCTTATATTCTACATGAGATTTCTGTTCTCATTGAGTCCATCTTTGGACACCTGCGTTATCTTTTAACAGTTGTGCCGCCCCAGCCAAACTCCCAATTTATTATATTCTTTGTACTGGTTCAACATAAGTTTTAATGTATTAAAATCATGTAATGATTTACCATACGTTCAAATGAGTAAAATTGTATTTTCAGTAGTGGTATTACAAAGCCGATTTCTCTCCCACCTATACTATACCAGAAAATCGATTTCACTTAATAAACTAGAGTCAAGCTCAACAGGGTCTTCTTTCCCCGCCGTTATAACCAAGCCCGTTCCCTTGGCTGTGGTTTCACTAGAGTGTAGATAGGGACAGTAGGAATCACGGTGATCCATTCATGCGCGTCACTAATTAGATGACGAGGCATTTGGCTACCTTAAGAGAGTCATAGTTACTCCCGCCGTTAACCCGCGCTTCAATAAATTTCTTTACCTTAACATTCAGAGCACTGGGCAGAATTCACATTCTGTTTAAAATCTGTTAGATTCAACGAAATGCTATGTTTTTATTAAACAGTCGGATTCCTCCAATATTTAAAGTTCCGGTGTAATTGGTTGGTTAAAAACCAACTTAATTACCAGAGCTACTCTTTCTCGCTAACTTACAGAGCTATTTTGCCGACTTCCCTTATCTACGTTCTTCTATTTGACTAAAGATTTTTAATCTTGGAGACCAGTTGCGGTTATGAGTACGAACAAAGATTTATTAACATTTAACTCGTTTTTTAAGATTGATACAATTTCTGTTCGACTAAACATAATGTTTTAATTATTCCAATTGAAATTTTATCCCTTTCTCTACGTTAAGTAATTTCAGGGATTATCAAATTGTTAAAAAGAGAAGAAAACTCTTTCCATTAATTTCATATCAAATCCCGAGTCTATATTCTGTTACCATCTTTTTTTTTAAAAAAAAATCTTTGATCAATGAATATTAACATTGTTCCCTTTCATAAAAGCAATCATTGCTAGTGTATAAATTTTCATTATTTATTTAGGTTCGATTAACTCTTATTCAAGTAATGTTTACAAGAAACCTTTCTCCTCTTCAGTTCTTAGATTACTCTTCTAAGTATTTGCTACTTCCGCCAAGATCTGCACTAAAATAAGTTCCACTAGTATTTACATTGAAGATTCATTACAAGTGGTTTATCTCAAGCGGTTTCTTTACACGATATTTTTTCATTTCTATCGGATCTTAAGTTGAACTCGGTTAATAAATTATAACGCAATCCATTTTCAGGACTAATTCATTCGATAGGTAAGTTGTTACACACTTCTTAGCTGTTTCCAACTTCTGTGGCCACAGTCCTATTATCAAAATGAATTAACACCTTTCATGGGGTTCGTAATGTTTATATAATACACCTTATTCACTCTTCTGGTTCATCCCACATCGCCAGTCCTGCTTACCAGATTAGCCGACTAAAAACATGTATTGTTTAAAATTCCTTAAGAAATTATCTTAAGAAATTATATTGTTTATTCATAGTTTGAGAATAAGTCAAAAATTTATATATTTCCGTTACTTCTAATCATTATCTTTACCAAACAAAATCTCTTATATGTTTCTGCCTTCCTAAGGGAATATTCAAGGCGAACCAGCTACTAAAAGGTTCGATGAGTCTTTCGCCCCTATACTCAACTTTTGTAAGTGATTTGCACGTCAACTGTAGTAAGAACTTCCACCAAAGTTTCCTTCGGCTTCATTCATTTCAAGTATAATTCACCATCTTTCGGGTCTTATCACAATTCATATTCAAAAGATGATATTGCGATTCAGACAAATCCATTTAACATATCATTTATTAAATCTGGAGATTTAATTTCTTTCAGAATATTAGGTACAATAAACTCCTTGATCCGTGTTTCAAGACGAGTGGACCTTTCTTTATAAAAAATCCGGTCTCTTTTGTTCTTTTTTATTTTTGAATCCTTTGTTAACCTTAATAGCAAATTCATCAAATTTTTTTACAATAGATTATAGATCATTCTTTCGACTTCAGAACGCTTATTAGACATCCTTATAAGTTTTCAAATCGTCAGATGATCCGTTTCAGAAAAAAATAATTTCAGGGTCTATTTCACTCTTCTCATCGAAGTTCTTTTAAGCTTTCCATCACTGTACTTGTTTGCTATCAGTTTTCTATGAATATGTTTAATTAATTAAATATTAGTAACGTTAGGAATATACTTCCAAATAACCTTATTCATGTAACAATAAATAAATGAGCTTTCTTTAAGACCTTCCCTTACTATGGTTCCCTCTTTTCAAAGGAATTTGTGAATGCTCATAATTTAGGAATTTTTACACTTCCACATCAATCATTAATGTAAAGCAAAACCCGAGGGAATCACCTTTTTACCATTATAGATTTAATATGGATCTGCGTGATTTCGTTCTCGCTCGCCGCTACGCACGAAATGACAACTGTTACCTTTTCCTATCCTTAGTGATATGCTTAAGTTATGGACGTAATCTTTCCACACTCAATATATTTCGAATCTGAAATTCGATTTTATTTTTTTATATTTTGGTTTATCAGATATTTTTATTTGAAGGTGAAATGGCTTAAAAAATTTAAACCGTCATGTACATTAGAAATTCAGGTATTCAAATTTTATATTTCTTACCGAATAACGCTCTTTATTGCGTTCTTCATCGTTATAGAAACTAAGCCATCCGTTATCAAAATAAAAATATATGTATATATATCTTTCGGGTCTTATTGTCTAACCTTAATTATTATTAAAGTTCAGACTATCCATAACATTTGTTATTAAGGCCGACAATAAAAAACCTCAGAATTTTTTCTGTAAAAATAACAATGTTTAAGGATATCACATTTTTTTTAAAAAAAAATGTGCTGAACATGACTATTTTGTCACTCGACGAAAACAATCATTTTTTTATTTTATTAATGATCCTTACGCAGGTTCACCTACGAAAACCTTGTTACGACTTATCCTTCCTCTAAACGTGGAGATTTATATTCATTTTCTAAACCGAAGTTCAAATCTTGAAGCTTCATCTATTCATTCGATCGGTAGGAGCGACGGGCGGTGTGTACAAAGGGCAGGGACTTATTCAACACTGGTTGATGACAAGTACTTACAAGGAATTCCTCGTTCATAACAAATAATTTCAATCATTAATCCCAGTCAAGTATGCCCATTGAAAGTTCTCCTCCTATTTAAATATTCGGTAAATTCACCTCTAAAAAAATTAATTATCCCTACGAATAATTAAAATTTAAAGAAATAAATCATATTCTTTTTAATAGCTCCATTGTAGTACGCGTGCAGCCCAAGATGTCTAAGGGCATAACAGACCTGTTATAGCCTCACTTCCTTCTCTTTCGTCATCTTCTTGTCCAGAGACAAGAATTAGAATTAAAAAACAGTCCTTCTAATTATATATGCTTAGTACCTACCAAAATTTAGTAAGCACTTAATTAGCAAGTTGAAGTCTCGTTCGTTATCGGAATAAACCAGACGAATCAATCCACGAACTAAGAACGGCCATGCACCACTCCTAAACATATCAAGAAATATCGATAATATGTCTATCATTTTATTAACCGGTCTTGGTAAGTTTTCCCGCGTTGAGTCAAATTAAGCCGCAGACTCCACTCCTGGTGTGCCCTTCCGTCAATTCCTTTAAGTTTCAGCCTTGCGACCATACTCCCCCTGAAGTTCAAAAACTTAAGGATTTCTCCTTAAGTTCTGAACGAGGTTATTATATGAGCATCAATGAATGATGTTCATTATTTTATATACAACCCTTAGTCAACATAGTTTATGGTTAGGACTACAACGGTATCTAATCATCTTTGATGCCCTAACTTTCGTTCTTGATTAATAAACGAGAACAAGTAACCTGCCTTCGCATTAGTTCATCCTTGAGCTATCATGAATTTTCACCTCTCCAGCTCAAATCTGGATTACCCCAAACTCATTCATTTAAATTAATCCAAGAGAAAACTTTCTTTAAAATATCATTCTATGCTATACATAAATTAACTTTACGTTTTAATTTAAACTTTCTGTTTTAGTCAAAGTAATTAAATTCATTTTTTACAATTGTCTTAGGACAATCATTAAATAAATTCTAACTACGAGCTTTTTAATCACAACAACTTTAATATACACTGTTGGAGCTGGAATTACCGCGGCTGCTGGCACCAGACTTGCCCTCCAATAGAGTTAGAAAAAACATTTGTATTGATCTCATCTTAAACCGGGAAAACCCGGTCGTATTATTTGTAATAACTACCTCTTTATAAGTTAAAAGTGGGTAATTTGCGCGCCTGCTGCCTTCCTTGGAAGTAGTAGCCATCTCTAAAGCTCCCTCTCCGGAATCAAACCCTAATTCCCCGTTACCCGTAACTGCAATGGAAGGCCAATTACTTACCATCAAGCTGATAGGTCGGATACTAATTTAAAAACTTGTTTGAGGTTGCCCTCTCAATTTTCATGTTATTCTTCTTCAATTGGAATAACACTAATTGATTACAATTTCGTAACATATAGTTGCGAATCATGTCAAGTATTATCTTGACACTTCGTAAAGGTATCCTTATAATTTTCTTTAAATTAACAATAACCGTTATAATGAGCCGGATGCAGTTTCGATTTATTATCACTTTACTTAGACATGCATGGCTTAATCTTAAACATAAGCATATAATACTGGCAGGATCAACCAGATATAATTTGTTAAATGTATTAATATTTTTT
>NZ_JBGULU010000169.1:0-2022 GCF_045116495.1 Methanobrevibacter sp.
TATATTAGATTTTGTTTAGAATAATATTGATTAAATTAATTATTGTTTAAAAAATACATTCAATATCATAATGATTCATGTATGATATGTCAGGAAATATGTCCCCATATTCAAATAAAAAAATACCAATGCCTGATGAAAAAAATTGTTATGATTAATACTAATAAATATCAAAGTTGAACTACCACGACTTATAGAAGTCGTGGATTCCTAACATCGAGTTGAAAGGCAATCCCCGTTGTTCCAACGGTTTAAAATATTAATTGATGCATTAATATCTCTATCAAGGACAATTCCACAATTTGGACATGTCCATTGCCTAACAGAAGGTGATAATTCATCTACAACATGTTGGCAATGGCAGCATGTTTTGCTTGTCCCTTTTGGGTTTACAGTTACAAGACCTTCACAGTCCGGTTTATACCAATTAAACTTATAATTAAGCATATCTTTAAATTTCATTAATGGAAAAACCATATTTTGTTCTCCACCGATGAGAATTTTAATATTGGCCCAGTTATCTTCCAATACGATTGTATCATTTTCTTTAACTAAAGTTGTGCTTAATTTTTGTATGAAGTCGTTTAGTTTGTTTGTTCTTTTAGTATACCATTTTTGTAGTCTTTTTTGAATTTTTTTAAATGCTCTGCTTCCTTTTTGTTTTGTACTGAGTGAAATGTTTAATTTTTTAATCATTTGGTTTTCGTGATTTATATCAAATTTGTATTTTTCACCCGTATTGCTTACAAGAAAGTGATTTCTGTTGGAATTTAAGTCGTAACCCTTTGCTTGATTTGTATTGTTCCATTCTTCTATTGGTGCTTCAATATTTAAGATAGCGTAATATTTACCATTATCGCATGTAATGGTGATATTGTTGATTTTAATATTGGAGTTAAGTAATTGATAATATTTTTTACTTGTTCTGTAACAGATTGAACCATATTTTCGAAGTATTAACTTTTTGTTTTTAATAGGGTGATTGGCTATTGTTTGTCTGAAACTTAATCTGGTATTTTTTCTACTGTGGAATTTTGGAAAATTGGTTTTTGGATTTTTAAAGAAATTTTGATAACTCTTATATAAATCTCTGCTGGATTGTTGTAAACTTGTACTTTCAATTTCTTTTAACCAGGGATTTTCCTGTTTTAATTGTTTTAAAAAGGTATTAATGAGAGTTATATTTAATTTGTATTGATTACGATAGATGCCGTATAGTTTATTTAATCTTTCAAGGATGTTATTATGTACAAACCTACTTGCTCCAAAATTTTTATGGAATAATTCCTCTTGTTTTTTGTTTGGATAAATTCTTACTTTAATTCCTTTATTAACTATTTTCATAATTATTTTTTTTTACTTCCTTTGTTGGTTTTCTATATATTGTTTAATTGTTTCAATATTAGCTCCACCAGTTGTAGCTATGAAATAACCTCTTTTCCAAAAGACTCCACTCCAAAGACTATCATATATTTTAGGATATTCTTTTTTAATGATTCTACTGCTTGTAGATTTATAGGAATTAATGAATCTTTGAATATTAACATCAGTTCCACTTTTAAACAATATGTGTTATATGATCTGCCTCAAAATTAGCTTCAACCACCATTATCCTATAGTTACTGCCCACACGATTAAATATGTTAATTAAAGACTCAAATATGGGCTCAGTTATTACTTTCCTACGATATTTAACAACCAATACCAAGTGATAGGTTAACTTATATACTGAATGGTTAGTCTTGTCAAAATTTGAAACCATAATAGTTTATATGGTAATTAAACTATTTAAAACATTTGATTTAAAATAGTCCGCCCATTTTTGCAAAATTCATCTACCACTTCAGAGAAGTGGTAGTATTCTTTTGCATCATAAGATAAAATTTTCTTAAAGTTCATGTCTGCTCCTCAGCAACAGCCTCATCTTCACTGAATAATTGATCAAGCATCCATTCAGCATCGTATTCCTTGATATCATCATATCCCTGACCCATTCCTAAAAACATGATAGGCTTTTTAATA
>NZ_JBGULU010000170.1:0-3809 GCF_045116495.1 Methanobrevibacter sp.
ATGATCAGTTGCTCTTGCAAATAAATTAACACCATTGACATTTAATTTATTCATGTCCTCAATATATCTTTTTTCGAATTTGCGAGCTAACTCCTGTGCAGGAATTCCGCTTTCTTTTGATCTGTTGATAATCTTATCATCAATATCGGTAATATTCTGGATATAAAATACCGCATATCCTTTGAACTCCAGATATCTTTTTATTGTATCAAAAGAAATATAGGTTCTTCCGTGTCCAATGTGAGCATCATCATAAACAGTCGGACCGCAAACAAATAAGTTAACTCTGTTTTTATTAATAGTTACAAAATCCTCTTTACTGCGAGTTAAAGTTGAATAGACGTCCATAAAAAATAACCTCAAAAAATAGTAATTATAAAAGGCAAGTGAGGGACTTGAACCCCCGTATTATGGTCTGCAGCCACACACCTAAGCCACTCGGTAAACTTGCCACTTAATATTAAAGTATAATAAAATATTGGTTATTGATAGTTTAAATAGTTTACTATTTTTTCCAATATTTTACCAAATTTACTCTGATTCAGACCCAATACAGGTTTGACAATCATCACCAAGTTCAGATTTATCAATACCCAACTGCACTAAAACATCAGCTGTTTTTACATTTTTACAAATTTTACAAGTTCTTGGAATTAAATCTGCTTTTGTAGCCTCTCCTTCGGATAACTCGCGTGCAAATTCTTGAACCATACCCTTAACTTGGTCATCCAATTTTATTCCACTACCTCTTTTATCAGTAATGTACTGAGATACAGCAGGTTGAGTTATATCCATAAGTTCTGAAACATCTTTTTGCTTCATACCTAAATTTAAAAGTTCTTTAGCTAGTTCAGATCTAATTGCAGGAATTACATACCATACTACAATTTCACAAGGCGGCTTCATAATTAATCACCATCTTCATTAAATAAATCACCAAATTTAACCTTATCATCGATTTTTTCTTCAGTCAAACATATTCCATTTTTATCAAGCAAAATCTGAATAAGTTTCTCATTTTCCTCTATTTGTTTTTCTAAAGATCTTATTGCTGCTGCAACTGGGTCAGGAAGTTTATTGTGTTCCAAATCAACAACATGACTTTGATTTTTACATTTGACAATTCTACCTGGAACGCCAACACAGGTTGATTCCGGCGGAACATCTTTCAATACAACTGCACCGGTACCTATTTTGGCATATTCTCCAATGGTAATGTTACCCATTACTTTAGCGCCAGCACCAATAATTACTCCTTTTTCAATGGTTGGGTGTCTTTTGCCCTTACTAGTTGTAGTTCCTCCAAGCACAACCCCTTGATATATCAATACATCATCGCCGACGATAGTTGTTTCACCAACAACAATGCCCATGCCATGATCTATAAAAACTCTTTTACCAAATTGTGCGCCCGGATGTATTTCAATTCCTGTGAGAAAACGAGAGATGGTTGATAGTATACGAGCTAACAATTTTAAAGAGTGATTCCAGAACCAATGACTGATTCTATGAAATACCAATGCATAAAACCCAGGATAGCATAGAAATATTTCTATTGATGATCTCATCGCAGGGTCTTTTTCTTTAAAAGTGTTAATCTCGCTTTTCAAACCATCAAACATTTAAAATCTCCAAAGTTACTATATTGTAATATAATATAACATATAGTATAAATAGTTATTCTTATTCAAATAACCAGTCTACGGAGAGATATCTTTCACCATTGTCGGGTAAGATTGCTATTATTCTTTTACCTTTATTTTCTTCTCTTTTAGCCAATTCCAATGCAGCAAAAGTTGCAGCTCCAGAAGATATTCCTGTAAATATACCTTCTTTTTTAGCAAGGGCCAATAAGGTTTTTCCTGCATCTTCACTTGCAACCGGAATTATCTCATCAATAACATCTGCTTCATAAATTGACGGAACAAATCCTGCGCCGATACCTTGGATTTTATGAGGTCCCTTTTCCCCTTTTCCAAGTGTTTGTGATTCTTCAGGCTCGACAACAACTACTTTAACATCTGGAAGTACCTCTTTAAGACCTTTAGCAATTCCAGTAGCGGTTCCTCCGGTTCCTGCTGCTGATACGACAAAATCAACATTGCCTTCAGTGTCCCTTAATATTTCCTGAGCTGTAGTTTCATAGTGAATTTTTACATTGGCAGGGTTGTCAAACTGGCCTAAAATAATGGAACCTTCAGTTTCTTCATTAAGTTCTTTTGCTTTTGCAATTGCTCCACCCATTCCATCAGCACCCGGTGTTAAAACAAGTTCTGCACCTAAAACGCTTAAGAATTTTCTTCTTTCAACAGACATTGTTTCAGGCATGGTTAAAATTAATTTGTAACCTTTGGCAGCTGCTGCAAATGCAAGACCGATACCTGTGTTACCACTGGTCGGCTCAATGATTGTTGCACCCGGCTTGAGCAAACCTTTTTCTTCTGCATCTTCAATCATTGCAACTGCAACACGGTCTTTTACACTGCCTGTTGGATTGAATGATTCCATTTTCACATCTATTTCAGCTTCTAAATCTTCAGTTAAATTGTTTAATCTTACAATCGGAGTGTTTCCAATAGCATCGGTAATGCTATCAAGTACTCCTCTTTTTACTTCTGGTATATTTGCCATATTTTTTTCTCCTACAATAATTAATTTGTTTTTAATGGTATATTAAAAGGGTTATTCTGAATAGTTATAAGAAAATTATAACTATTGTTATATAACACTGTTTTACTTTATAAATGTTTTGGTATGACTAAAAAATAATAAAAAAATAAGGAGAATATTAGATATTTTCTTCAAAATAATCGCAAATTTCCGTGCAAGGGCAAATCTCACACTGAGGAGACATTGGCTTGCAGATATTCTGACCGAATTGAACCATCAAATCATTTAATTTAATCCACAAGTCCTTAGGAGCAATTTTGCACAGTTCAACTTCAGTTTCTTCAGGGTCTTTTGTATCCACCAAACCCATACGATTTGAAATTCTGTGAACATGAGTGTCAACAGGAATTGCAGGAAGCTCAAAAGCAAATACCATTACACAATTTGCGGTTTTGCGGCCAACACCTGGTAGCTTGACAAGCTCCTCAACAGTATCCGGAACCTCACCACCGTATTGGTCTATTAAAATCTGTGAAACTTCAACAATTCTCCCTGCTTTGACATTATAAAAACCAGCGGGCCTAATCAATTCTTTAATATCATCGATTGGCGCTTCAACAATCTCATACATGTCTTTATATTTATTGAATAAGTTTTCAGTAGCCTGATCTGTATTTTCATCACGGGTTCTTTGGGACAGTATTGTTCTAACCAATACCTTGTAAGGATCATGGTCTAAAAATGTCCGTATCTCAAAAGTACTCTCCAAATCTTCAATTAATTGAATAACGCGCTCCTCTTTATTCACTCTACCAACTCCAGTTCAAATCCAAGTTCTGCCATTGATTCAATGAAATTCGGGAATGATACATCAAACACTTCCCCATTTGTAATTTCAATATCATGTCTTAATCCTATTAAAGAAAATGCCATTGCCAGTCTGTGGTCTCCATGAGAATCTACAACACCTGAGGATACACCGCCGGTTATGCTCATTCCGTCTTCTCTTTCCACTAATTCACAGCCTAACTTTTCAAGCTCACGGCAAGTTGTATCAATCCTATCAGTCTCTTTTACTCTTGCATGAGCGACTCCTGTAATATTGGTTGTGCCTTCAGCCATTGCTGCCAAAACAGCAACAGTTATTAATAAATCCGGAGCATTTGACAAATCAACATCAATAGCTTTCAGATTGCCTG
>NZ_JBGULU010000171.1:0-18993 GCF_045116495.1 Methanobrevibacter sp.
ATAGGTATAGGAGATGTTATTGTGAAAGAATGTATGGACAGTGAAAATTTACATAGAAGATTAAAAAAAATTATAGGTCAAATAAATGCAATAGATCGTATGATTGACGAAGATATCCCTTGTGAACAAATATTAATGCAAGTAAATGCATCAAAATCAGCATTACATAAAGTTGGACATATTATTGTTGAAGGACATCTCGAACACTGTGTAAAACAGGCTATAAAAGAGAAAGATGCTGATGAAGCAATAAGTGATGTATCATCAATTTTAGAATATTATTCCAGACTTTAATTTTTTTTAAAATAACTTTATATACCCTATGGGGTATACCTATACTAGGGGTTGATATTATGCATCTTAAAAGAAACCAAATAATAGACATCGTACGTATAATAATATCCGCAATAAGTTTAATTGCAAGTTTCAGCCTATCCTTCGATTACATTTCATGGATTGCAGTCCTATTATGTGGAATACCAATCTTTAAAGAATGTATTGGAGGATTAATAAAAGAATTTGATCTCAAAGCAGATTTGCTTGTTTCAATTGCTATAATCTCATCAATCATTATTGGCGAAGTATTTGCAGCAGGCGAAATTGCAACAATAATGGCCATTGGAGGCTTTTTAGAAGAATATACAGTGTCAAAAACTCAAGGAAGAATTGAAAAACTTATAAAAATGACCCCACAGGTTGCAACAAGAATTAAAAATAATATTGAAGAAAAAATATCTGTCGAAAACGTACAAGTCGGAGATATCTTAAAAGTACTTCCTGGAGAAAGTATACCTACAGACGGAATCATCATTAACGGTGAAACTTCAATAGACCAATCCACCCTTACAGGAGAATCTCTCCCTGTGGATAAAACCGTCGATGATGAAGTATACAGTGGAACAATCAATCTTTATGGATCATTTATGATGAAAACAACAAAAATCAGCCAAGACAGTTCTCTTCAAAAGTTAATAAGATTGGTTGAATCATCAAACCCTGAAAATTCAAAAATAGTTAGAACTGCAGATGCATGGGCAACACTAATTGTTGTAATCGCTTTTACAGCAGCAGTATTGACCTATTTATTTACCTTTGAAATTACTCGATCAGTTACAATTTTAGTAGTTTTCTGCCCATGCGCATTAGTTCTGGCTACACCAACTGCAATTATGGCTTCCATTGGAAATCTGACAAAATATGGAATTTTAGTAAAAGACGGAGAATCTTTAGAAGAAATGGGTCGTGTTAGTGAATTAGTATTTGATAAAACCGGAACATTAACATACGGAAAACCAAGAGTTGTTGATGTAATTTCAGATGATCCTAAAGAGATGATGTATCTTCTTGCATCCATTGAATCAAAATCAGAACACCCCCTAGCAAAAGCAATTGTAAAATATTACAACAGTACCGACTTAGCAAATGTTGATGAGTTTAAAATACACATTGGAAAAGGCATTAGCGGAACAATTAACGGTTCAGAAATAATTGCAGGTACTAAAAAACTCTTAGATGAAAAAAATATAACTATTAAAAACAATTATGATACTCAAAACGGTGAAATTGCAATATATGTAGCAAAAGACAAAAATATTATTGGACAAGTCCATCTTGCAGATACAATACGGGAAACTTCAAAAGAAACAGTATCTCATCTAAAGCGTTTAAGGATTAAAACAACATTACTTACGGGAGACAATGAAAAAACAGCGAAATACATTGCAAAAAAAGCTAAAATTAGAAACGTTAAATACAACTGTTTGCCTGAAGATAAAACAGAATACATTAAAAATGAACAGATACTTGGACATAAAGTTGCAATGATCGGTGACGGAATAAACGATGCACCTTCACTTAGAAAGGCCAATGTAGGAATAGCTATGGGAGATATTGGAAGTGATGTTAGTGTTGAAGCGGCAAATATTGCATTAATCAATGACAATATAGAAGATTTACCTCATTTAATTAGCACAGCAAGAAAGACAATACATGTCATTAATGTTAGCATTACCTTTGCATTAATACTGAACATCATAGCAATGGCGTTGGCCATTTTAGGAAAAATAAACCCAATTGAAGGTGCATTAATCCACAATATCGGATCAGTTGTCGTGATTCTATATTCATCAACATTGGTTAACTTTAAAAATCCCGAAAAAGACTGTAAAAAATCTAAAAAATTAGGTATGACTAAAACTTTAAATAAACCGATGACCAAATATTAACTATCAATAATAAGGTGATTTATTATGGCAGAAAAAGAAATTAAAGTAGTGGGTATGCACTGCCCATCATGTGTTAAAGCTGTTGAATTATGTTTATCAGATGTTGATGGAATCGAAGAAGCTAAAGCAGATTTAGATACTGGAATAACCACCATTACAATGTCTGGTGACGTAAGTGATGCAGACATTAACGAAGCCGTTGAAGAAGCAGGATTCAAAGTAGAATAGAATCCTACCCTTTTTTTTATTTTTTATAGAAATTTTTTAAAATATTTAAAATTTCCGCATTGTTTTTACCAACAAGCAGATTATGTTTTGTATTATCAAAAACAATTAGCTTAGAATCATTAATATTCTCATGCATGCTTTTTTGAACGCTCAGCAATGTTATCTCATCATACTTGCCTGCCAGAATCAATGTAGGAACTGTAATTTGAGATAATTTATCCCCAACATCAAACATCAAACAGGCATCAACTGCTTTAATGAAAGCGTCGACATTGGCATTTTGGGATGAAATCTCCCTTAACAATTCAAGTTCTTCCTTATTATCTTCAATAACATTTGGACACAATACTTTTGGCAACATAAAGTCATAAAAATCTTTAAAACCTTTATTTAATGTACTTTTAAATTGATTGAAGGTCTGTGTTAAATAACCATCAATTTTGGCAAAGCTTGACATTAACACAAGAGAATATACTTTTTCAGGATATTTGACTGTAAAATCAAGCGCGATTACTCCACCTAAGGAAAATCCTATAAGATTAACCTTTTCGACATTTAACTTATTTAAAATATTTATTAAATCATCTACATAGGAATCTATTGTTATCTCATCATTGCCTAATTCAGACTCACCATGGCCTCTTAAATCAACCCTGATGACCTGATAATCATTTTTAAGATTATTTGCTAGAAATTCCCAATACAGCAAGTTATCCGAAAGACCATGAATGAAAAGCAGGGGCTCGCCTTTTCCTTCGACTTTGTAATTCATGATACTAATTTTAAAGGTCATAAAAAATAACATTAACGATTACCCTTAAAAAACAACCTAATATTAATGTAAAACCAACAACAACATCAAAAAAATAAATAACATCAACTAACCCCTAAATATTAAAATAACGGAAACATTATATCAAATTTTAAATAAGTTAAAAAACAAATTTAATACCATATAATTTTAATTATATAAACTAAAAAGGGATTGAAATGAAAACTGTTGCTATTAATGGTTATGGAACCATCGGTAAAAGAGTGGCTGATGCAGTAGCTGCTCAAGATGACATGAAAGTAATTGGTGTAAGTAAAACTAGACCAAACTACGAAGCAAGAACCGCTGTTGAAGAAAAAGGCTATCCATTATACATTGGAATTCCGGAAAGAGAACAATTATTTAAAGATGCTGGAATTGAAATAGCAGGTACCGTTGAAGACATGATTCAGGAAGCAGATGTTGTAGTTGACTGTACCCCTGGAAGTATCGGACCTCAAAACCTTGAAATGTATAAAAAAGCTGGTGTTAAAGCTATTTATCAAGGTGGAGAAGACCATGACTTAACTGGGCTTTCATTTAATGCTATTTCTAATTATAATGACTCATTTGGTGCAGATTACACCAGAGTTGTTTCATGTAACACTACAGGATTAACCCGTACATTATTTACAATCGATGCTATTGCAGACATTAAAAAGGTAAGGGCAGTAATGGTTAGAAGAGGATCAGACCCATCTGAAATTAAAAAAGGTCCAATCAATGCAATTGTGCCAAATCCTCCAAAAGTACCATCCCACCACGGCCCTGATGTAAAAACTGTAATGAAAGGCATAGATGTTACAACTATGGCATTGCTCGTACCTACCACATTGATGCACCAACATAACATCATGGTTGAAATCAACAATGACGTTGAAACTGAAGACATTGTTGAAGCTTTAGAAAAACGTTCTAGAGTACTTGTTGTTTCTGCAGAAGAAGGATTAGGTTCTACTGCTGAATTAATGGAATATGCCAAAGAACTTGGAAGAAGCAGAAATGATTTATATGAAATTCCAGTTTGGAGAGAATCCATTAATGTCGTAGACAATGAATTATTCTATATGCAAGCAGTGCATCAAGAATCTGACGTAATTCCAGAAAACATTGATGCCATTCGTGCACTTTTAGAAATGGAAAGTGACAACGAAAAATCAATTGCAAAAACCAACAAAGCTATGGGAATATATTAAATTCCCTCTTTTACTATTTTTTTACTGATTTAAATGAAAAGCAAGGTACTTTTTGGACCTGCAGGAAGTCCTGTTAACTACAAAGGTGCAGCATATAAAGCTCCCAAATTTATTTCTGAAGAAGGATTGCACTCTTATGAATATCAATCCCCTTATGGAGTAAGAATTGGTGAAAAAGCTGCAACAACACTGAAAGAAGAATCAAAAAAACATGATATTTTAATATCCATGCACGGTCCTTATTACATTAATTTATGTGCAAAAGAAGATGAAAAACTTGAAAAAAGCATTGGTCATTTAATTTCCACCGCACGTGCGGGAGAATGGATGGGAGCCTACAGATTAGTGTTCCACCCCGGAGCATATCTGAACAGGAAACCTGAAAAAGCTATGGAAATCTCCAAAAATACCATTAACAGATTATTTGAAGAGCTCGAAGCTGAAGGGATTGAAGAGTTTACATTTGCTCCTGAAACAACAGGTAAAAGAACCCAATTAGGCAATGTCAGTGAAGTTGTTGAGTTATGTGCATCATTTGACCATTTTGAACCAACAATTGATTTTGCACATGTTCATGCAAGAGGCAGAGGATTCTTAAATAAAAAAGAGGATTATAACTGTATTTTTTCAACAATTGAAGATAATTTGGACATTGATATTCTCCATTGCCACTTTACAACAATTGAATATGGAAACGGTGGTGAAGTAAAACATCACATATTGGACGAAAGTGACGAATATGGACCAGATATCAAAGATCTGCTGGCAAATCTAATCGAAAATGGATGGAATGCAAATATCATTTGTGAAACCCCTCAAAGAGATTTGGATGCTCTTAAAATGAAAGAAATCTATGATGAGATGAAAAGCTAATAATCTTTTACAGAATCTATTAAATCATCCATTTCATTGAATAAATTATTGATATCATTTGTATCTTCTTTATTTGACCCCATATGGATGATTAGCTCATCTATTAATTCATCCATTTTATCAATAAATGCCTGCAGAGTAACTAATTTATTGTCAAGTTCTTTTTCAACGAATGGATTCTCATTGATATCCATTTCAGCCATCTTTTTTGCAATATCTGCCTGTGTGGAAAATAAGTTGTTTGATTTTGTAATTGAAGATGTGAATTTCTGATAAGCCATATGATTCGGATCAAATATTTTTTCAACTAACTCTTTAGCTTTAGCCTGTTTAATATCATATTCACTTTCCAATTCTGCAATTTTATTATCGTATTCTGCTGAAACTTTTTTTACTTCAGGTTCCTTTCTATAAACAGGCTTTCCACATTCGGAACAGAAATTTTGATCGAAATCAATTTTAGCCCCACAATAAATACAAAAATGATTATGATTATCTTCAATAGACATATTTTATTATTTAAACATTTTATTTAATAATCCTTATCGTTTTATAATGAATTATTTTTTTCTTAACTTCAAGATTACCAGTTCGGAATCTGTTCCCCACCTCATTGGAGTGTCCATTGAACCTACACCTGTTGTTACATGCAGATATTTTCCCAACTCATTTTTAAACAATCCCATATTATATTTAAACAGTATCCATGAAAAATTAACAACGGGATAAAATTGCCCTCCGTGAGTATGGCCAGACAATTGAATGTCAAAACCCAAATCACAAAATTCCTTCCAATGATATGGAACATGATAATTAATAATATTCACACATTCCGGATTGATTTTAGACTTAATTTCAACACAAGTCGGAGTTTCAATATCATCAAAGCTATATGTTAAACCATAGATGTTTAAATTCTTAAATTCGAGGCTATCATTGTCCAAAACAATCATTCCTGCATTTTTGCATGCTTTAATTACCTTGTCAATTCCAGGGTAGAAATCATGATTTCCTGGAGTGAAAACTATTGGCATGCTCACTTCCTTAAACTCTAAAAAATCATTTTCCTCAACAGTTGATGAACCATCAGCCAAATCTCCGGAAATTATTGCAATATCACAACTATTTTCTAGCTCTTTAAGTTCTGATGCAATTTGATGAATTATTTTTCTGTGGCGGACAGAACCAAAGTGGACATCAGACATATGAACAATATTAACCTCAGAAGTTAAATTGTCCAATTTCAAGGTTTCTTCATTAACAATTAATTTATGAGCTTTATAAAAATTATAAACCCCTAAAACCGGTACGATAGCTAACATGATTAGAATAATTGCTTTAGGAAGTGCAATGAACATTCCAAGCAAATAGATTATAACTAAATCTATAAAAAACATTAATGATGCCCACATCCAAACCCCATCAATGGTTGCTAATAACCTTCCCAATGCTGTGGATTTTTTAGCTTCTAAAAAAGTTGGAACTATCCGTATCAGTCCGATTGAAACAGAAAATAAAATTAAATAAATATCATTAACATTTCCAATCAGCAAAAATAGGTATTTCATTAAAAAGAACTGGAATACCATATAAAATGGAGCCGATATCAAAACCCTTCTTGTCCTAAAACTCATGAATATCAATATATCACATCAAGTATTTAAATAATTAAAACAAATGATAGTGTATAACAAAAATATCGGAGGTGAATTCTTGAAAAGTGACAATAAAAAGCCTGAAATCAAAACAACCAATCAAAAAACAACATTAATTGAAAATGAAAACAGGGAATATGCCGAGTGTGTTGTGTTGTCTCCGGTTGGTTATCCATTTGAGTTTAGCTTAATGGAAGATGATTTTAAAATTAAAAATCACAAATTATTTGAAGAATATGCCCGTGAACAGTGGCTGGGCTTGGTTGTACGTGAAAATTCACATTTATTTGATCAAAAAATCATTCCGGATTATGGTTTTGAAATCATAAGCGCAAAACCAAATAACTCCATCATAACTGAAAAAACACAAATCAAGTTAATTACTGATGAATTAGATGCAAAAAAAGACAATACTTTAATTAAATCAAATATTGGCCTCCATGATATTGTTGGACAGACTAACGCAAAAAATAAAGTTAAAGTTATAACAAAATATTTGGAAAATCCTGAAAGTTTCGGACCTTGGGCCCCTAAAAATATTTTGTTTTACGGACTTCCAGGTACTGGTAAAACCATGCTTGTCAAAGCTCTCGCAAATGAGCTTGAAGTTCCTTTGTATTTAATAAAGGCAACCTCATTAATTGGAGACCATGTTGGTGACGGTGCATCTAAAATCCAGGATTTGTTTAAAAAAGCCAGTGAAAATTCACCATCAATAATATTCATAGATGAAATTGATGCAATTGCACTTCACAGATCATTCCAATCATTGAGAGGGGATGTATCTGAAATTGTAAACTCTCTTTTAACTGAAATGGATGGAATTTCTGAAAATGAATCTGTAATAACAATCGGTGCAACAAACAATCCAACTAGCTTAGATTATGCAGTTAGAAGCAGGTTTGAAGAGGAAATCGAATTTAAATTGCCAAATGATGAAGAAAGATTAGCAATTTTGGAAAACAATCTTAAAACAATGCCATTAGACTATGATTTGGACATGGACAAACTTGTCAAACTTACAAAAGGATTGTCTGGAAGAGACATTAAGGAAAAAATCCTTAAGACAGCACTTCACAATACCATAGCTAGCGATGATGACACAATTACAATGAAAAATATTGATTATGCAATTAAAGCTAGTAAAATTAAAAATAAAGATGTTAAAGGAATGTTTGAATAACAAACATTCTCCTAATTTTATTTAAATATATATTCTGCCGCCTCTAGAATCTCAGCATTTTCTTCTTTTGCGGCATTTTTAACTTTTTTAGAAATATCGAAAAATATTTTGTTTACAATTGAATTTGTTAAATTATCTAAAATTTTTGCACTGCCATCTACATCAGCCAACTTAACCGATGCTTTTTGAGTTTCACGTTGCCTTATCTCTTCCATAGATGCTCTTAAACTACCAAGAATATCATCAACTTCCATTATTTTGAACGATTCTTTAAGTAAAATGAACTCCTCATCGATGATGTTTTCGGCCTCGCCAAATTCCTTAATTCTTAGCTGAGTATTAATATCTGCAATTTCCCTCAAATCATCAATATTGAATAACTTGACTCCCAAATCAATGACGTCTTCTGAAATATCGCGGGGATTTGCAATATCCACCATCATTAATTCATCATAAGTCCTGTCAATGCCCAATAATCTTTCTTTGTCGATTATGCTGTGAGGAGCACTGGTCGCACTAATCACCAAATCTGCTTCAGCCAAATATCTTTCCAAATCACTGAACAAAATAGCTTCCCCATCCAAATCCTTGGCAAGTTCTACAGCAACATAATAAGTACGATTTGCAACAAAAATAGCATGCAAATCTTTTTCGGCAAGTGCTTTTGCAACTAATCTGCCCATTTTTCCTGCACCAATAACCAAAACGGACTTCTCATCCAAACTTCCCATGTGCTTTTCTGCAAGGTCAATCGCAGCAGAACCTATAGAAACAGACCCCTTGTTAATGTTAGTCTTGTTTCTTACGACTTGACCTACATGAATTGCCTTTGTAAAAACAGCATCAAGAACACGACCGCAATGATGGTTTTTCATTGCCTTATGTTTTGCATCCTTTACTTGTCCCAAAATCTGGTCTTCACCTACAATCATTGATTCCAAACCGGAAGTCATACGCAACAGATGCATAACCGCTGATTGACCATATTCAATTATGATACTCTGGTTTTCATGGGACAGCAATTTTTCATCCTCTGAAATATAGTCACTGTGAATGTAATATTCCTTCCTGTTACATGTGGAAATTTCAACATATTCTCCGATTGAATATTTTTCCTGCAATTTCCAAAATAACTCATCTATATCCTTTGAAATTTTTTCCATTGTGTGTATATCTGCAATTTTATGGTCAACTCTTAAATTAAGTATCATGGCAATCCCCTATCAAATCATCAATGTAACATTTTGCATCATCAATTTGCTTATTTTTAATAAAATCATTAATTTTTTCATCCTCAAAAATTTCATAAAGGTATTCTCTGCGTTCTTTTTGGTCTTCAACAGATTCCTTTAAAATTGAACGTGCATAATCCTGGAGTTCAATTTCCAAAATATCCTCTTCAGAAATAATTGATTGAATCTTTTTTCTTAATTGACGAGCCATTAATGGACTTTTACCATTAGTAAAAATAGATATTTCAATTTCCCCAATATTAAAGCTTGTTGGAACAATTATATTCCCATCATATGGGCGGTCAGCACGATTTAGTAATTTGTCTCCTGCAATAGTGGAAACATAATCTGACAGTTCTTCGTCCCCACTTGCAACAACGACCAAATCACTCCATTCAACCAATTCATCAACATGTTGAGTGGAACATAAAACAGCCCCCTTATCTTCCAACTCACCAGACAAATTAGTTCCAGCCAACATTACATTGGCTCCATGGTCTAAAAATTTATTTGCCCTTCGGGTTGCAACCTCACCTGTGCCCAATATAAAGACATTTAAATCAGAAGTTTTTAAATAAAGTGAAGTCCAATCCATTTTAATCAGAATTTTCAAGAGATCTTGTATGCAATACTTTTACAGCAGCCCTTAAATCATTATTACATTCGGTTAAAACATTCATAGCTTCAAGTTTTGATACGTGGAATGTTTCTGCTAGAGCTTCAGCCCTTTCATCAGGATCTGGTTTTTGAACACCGACCAGTCTTTCTGACAATTCTTTTTTTAAATCCAAATACTCATCATGACTCATTCCCATATTCCTTAAAGTCATATCTCTTAATGGGCATGGTTTTGATGGTTTGCAACACCAGACAAGTGATCCGAAACAGGTCCCTGCTCCTTCACCTAACCGGGTTTCTCTTCCAAATTGAACTTTGATATCCACAAATTCCTGTGGAGTTAAATTAACTTGCTGTAAAGCATTTAATACTGGACATGGTTTTACTGGAGGACAGCAAAAAGCAAGCCCTCTTATGTCTCCTCCCCTACAAATATGAGATGGTGCATCTTCCCAAGTCATTATAAACCTCCAAAATAAAATAATTCATTTCAATAATTGATAAATATAAAATAATAATATAATTTATTTAAATAATAGATATATAATCTTTTGTATAAGAAAAAATAAAATAATTTTAAATGAATTAATTTAAATCCAATAATAATATAATTTAGGTTAAAAAAATGACTAAAGAAACATTAACAATCGAAAATATTACTTTCACACTAGAGAGAAAAAACATTAAAAGAATGTATTTGCGTGTTTTGCCTCCGAAGGGGGAAGTAAAAGTTTCAGCACCTAATTTTTTATCTGATGAAGAAATATTCAATTTTGTCATATCAAAAAAAGATTGGATTTTAAAAAAACAAAAATATATCCACGAAAATGGCATTAAAGCTCCATTAAAATATGATAATGGTGAGAAACATTATCTCTGGGGCAGACCATATACTTTACAGCTAATAAAAAATGATACAATAAAGAATGTCGTGATAGATGAAGACAAATCAATGCTGTATTTACCAATTCCAAAAAGAAGCACCATTGAAAAAAGAAAAAATATATTGGATGAATTCTACAGGTTACAAATGCAGACAGCAATCCCTACAACCTTAGACAAATGCGCAAAAATCGTTGGAAAAACACCATCTGAAGTAAAAATAAGAAAAATGAAGAACTGGGGAAACTGCAGATATCATGATAAAAGAATTACATTAAATTTAAATCTTGCAAAAAAAGATCCCGAATGTCTGGAATATGTGATGATTCATGAATTATGCCATCTAATAGAATTCAATCATGGTAAAAAATTCAAAAAATTAATGGACAAATTTTGTCCAAATTGGAAAGAAATAAAAAAAAGATTAAATGAATAAGAAGATTTTACTCTCTTTTAAGCATGTCTTCTTTTTCATCTACAGTTAATTTGTCAACAATCTGTTCAGGAGTACCTACTTCCAGGAGTTTACCTCCTCTCATTAAGGCAGCTCTATCACAAACATCTAAAACAAAGTCCATATCGTGAGAAACAATGATGAATGTTTGTTCTAATTCTGTACGAGCTTTTAAAATAGAATCTGTAACAGTAACACGAGTAATTGGATCCATAGTACCTGTTGGCTCATCCAACACGATGAGATTAGGCTCTTTGATTAATACTTGTGCAAGTGCGATTCTGTGTTTTTCTCCTACACTTAACTGGTCAGGATACTTATCAAGAATCATATTTGCATTTTCTTCAGTGAATCCAACTGTAGTCAATGCATGAATTGCCTTAATTTTTCCAAATTCGGCAGGTAAGTTTAAACTAATAGCATCAGTTAAATTACCAAGAATTGTTCTGTGAGGATATAATGAATATTCTTGGTGTAACAAACCAATATACGGCATGATACGTCCACGGTTAAGAGGACCTACTTTAGTCATGTCAATCCATTCATCACCAAGTTTAATTTGAATTACACCGCTACTTGGTTCAGTTAATCCCATTAACATCCTGGTAGTTGTGGTCTTACCGGAACCACTTAATCCAACAATACCGAAGATTTCTTCCTTATTAATAGTTAAATCAACTCCGTCAACCGCTTTAACTACACCACGTTCGATGGAGTAATAATGCTTTTTGACATTTTCAAGAACCACTTCTGGTTCTCCAAATTCAGGAATTTCTGGTTTTTGAGGAATAGGAACAGTTGCCATAAATTCATCAACAACTTTTTGAGGATCTCCTTCCTCTTTAATTTGACCATCTTCTAACCAGATTACATTATCTGCAAGTTCAATCATTACTTCAGGCCAATGGGAAGTGATTAACATGGTGATTCCTTCATCTTTTACCCCTTCTTTTAAAGTATTGTGAAGTTTTTCTGCAGTTTGTGGATCCAATGTACCCGTTGGTTCATCAGCTAAAAACATCATAGGATTTTTAGCTAGTTGTCTTGCAAGTACGACCCTTTGCTTTTCCCCACCACTTAAATCACGAGCAATGTGAGTAATCCTATGGTTCATTTGAACCATTTCCAATAATTCCAAAGCGAAATAAATTTTTTCCTCATAATCCTTTTCGTCACGCATTGCTCTCATAACATTTTCGATTACAGTTTCTTCATCATACAATGCGAAGTTACGTTGCAACATGATGGAAATTCTTCTTTTAATACTTGCGAATAATTTTCTTTCACAATTGAAGAAATCAACTTCTTTAGCTTCAAAGGTTGCTCCACAACTACATTTATCACCCACGTGAGATGGAGAGTCTACAAGTCCACATTCTGGACAAACAGCAATATTAATTAATATTTGACCACCATCAGGTTTGTAATCTAATGTACCTCTGAGCATATTGATTAAAACAGATTTTCCACTACCACTACGTCCTAAAATTCCTAAAGTTTCTCCCTCATTAATTTTTAAATTAATATCTTTAAGAACATCAACACCATCAAAAGTTTTTGTAATATTCTTAAGAGTTATAAAATCCATGAAATCACCTATTGAAATAATCTTTATTTTAAACCATTAATAATGTTTTCTAATAACAATTGTTTTAAAAATCTTAAAAATCAGATAGGTTAAAATCCAAATTGCCAGAAATAACTCCACGGGCTATTGAAAAACCATCAACACCAGTAGCAACCATTTTTTGAGCATTGAGTTTACTATTAACTGAATTATTTCCAATCACTTGAATTTGAACATTATTGCAAATTTCTCTTAAAAGATTATAATCTGCATCGAAAACTCCTTTTTTCATAGCATCAATATGTAGATAATTTGCACCTGCATCTTCAATCAAACAAGCTATTTTTAAAGTATCAACATCTTCAACATTTGCCCGAATTTTTACTGAAACTTCACAATCAACATTATCCACAACTTGAGAAATAAAATCTTCTAAATCCTCTCTTTTTAACATTTCTTGCCCACAACCAATAGCTAAAATTTCTTCTTGGCGACAATGACAATTAATTTCAACAATATCCAAATCGTTTATTTTACCAACTTCAATAATTGGTTGCGGAGTTGTTGCCCTTACATTTGCTGATACCTTAACACCACTATGAAGTTTTTTAATTGAAGCAACTTCACTTTCAATATGTGAAAAAATCTCATCCAACGGAAAATCAAACTCTTTTCTCCCCCTTTCAATGATTTTTTTGCTTGCTTCAATCGTAGGAGCATCTAAACTGTATCCCCCCAAAGTAGCTACATCAAAACCATGAGGAATAACCTTATTTAAAAAACTAGCATTAGTTATTCCCGCCATGGGCGCAACTACCTTAATCATAATATTCCTCAATATTCTTTTTCGATTACCCAAGTCCACATTTCATTATTATGAGCACGAATTTCTTCAAGACCTATATCTGCCATATATGCTGCATCTTCAGCATTCTTTCCACGACCGATACCTGCTTTAAGTTTTATGCCAATTTCTTCATCGATTTCAACCATAATATCTTCAATATCCTGTTCAGACAATCCATTACATGGAGACATGAAGTTGTCACCACCGATAAAGAATAATAATGCTCCTTTTTTAATTAATTTAGTCATTAAATAATGTTGAGCTTTATTAACCATGAAACTAGTATCGAATGCGGATTCTATATCTGTTAATGTTTCAGTTACACTATTTATATCAATGTGAGCTGCTTGAACAAAACTGTCTTCTTCATCAACTAAACTGTCAACAGCTAAAATTTCCTTTCTTTCGCCTGATTGAGCACTACCTGCTTTTTGAAGAGCAATAGTAGCTAATTTTTGAGCTTCATGAGGAGTTTCAGCAGCACCTACGCCCATACTGATTGTAATAGGATATCTATTTCTAATTGATCTTTGAATTCTTAAATGGTCTTCTTCATTAAGGCCATTTGAAATTGCAAGCAAATTATCAAATCTGGTGAAGAAAACTAAACCTTTCTTATTGCCGAAATGGTTATTTAAATCAGCAAATAAATTTGCTTGTAGCATTTGCAAGTCAGATTCAGTACGCGGTCTTGGAGTAACAGTCCAAGGCCCATAGTTGTCAATTTGTATTAATGTCATTTGTATCATTGAATAATCGCCTCTTCAATTAAGGAATACTATCAATAATTATTTCAGCCAAATTTTTTTTAGCATCTAAATTATTCATTATTGTATTTGTAACTATTACCTTATTAATTATTTGATTTACCTCAACTTTTTTATCAATATCATCATTGTCAATAACAAATGTATCTAAAAAATCTTGGTATAATGATGCAACACCTACTGATGAAACATCAATGTCTAATGCTTTCATAAATTTACTGGCAGGACCGCTAACACTATCATTACCAATGATTGGTGAAACTGCAACAACATAAGCATTTATTAAAGCTTCCCTTACACCGTCAAGGGACAATATTGGGGAAATAGAAGTAATCGGATTTGAAGGCCCAATTATCACGGCATCGGAATTATTTATAGCTTCAATAATCCCCTCAGTTGGTGAAACCTTTGAAAATTTAAGATCCAAAACTTCAGGTTCAGATTGGTGTTTTATTAAAAAATCATGAAATTCCAATTCCCCTATGTCAGTGACAATTTTAATTTCAGAGTTTTCTTCACTCATTGGAATAATCTTACAGGTCAAACCCATGTTTTCAGCTTGAATTTCACATGCTTTTGCAAGACCATATTTTTCCATTAACTGAGTTTTTTGTATTTTGGTTGCACGGTCCTTATCTCCAATCCTAAGTAATTCAGCACAACCGATTTCCTCCAACCTTTCATGAGTGATGAATGTGTCTCCTTTAATTCCATACCAAAACTCATCATTGATCAAATCGGACATTGTGTACAATACTGTATCGATGTCTGCAGACACATAAACACCTGAAAAATAGTCATTTTCCAAAGTATTTACAATAATAGTCAATTCACTTGGATCAATAATTTCCTTTAACCCTTGCAATAATTTAGGAGTTCCTGTCCCCCCTGATAAAACAGTAATCATAAAAATCACTTAATTTCTAAATACATCAAATTCTTTTGGCATGAGTAGTGAACTAATATTGGATTCTGTATCTCTTAAATCATCAAAATTAGTGAATCCTCGAATCAAAACAACTGGAAGGCCTTCATCTGCCTGACCCATAATTAATGAAGCAGCTGCAGATAATTCATCAGCAGTGGCAATTTCAGTAGTTTCCAACTCTCTACCATATAAATCTTTTTCACCCACCCTTTTCCAAAGAGGAGTGATTCCAGAACATCCAATTGCAGTTCCAATAGCGCCAAATCTAAATGCTCTGCCTTGAGTGTCTGTGATAATTACCGCAATTTCTTGGTCAAATTCTTTTTCTAAAAATTCACGGATTTTGAAAGCGGAACCATCAGCATCCTTCGGCATTGGAGTGGCCAGGCCATCACCAACATTTGATTCATCAATACCAGCATTAGCACAAACAAATCCATGTTTAGTTTCAGTGATAATGAATTTCGGACCAACCCTTACCACTTCAACAGATTCATCCAAAATAGCTTGAACGAGTTTTGGATCTTTTTTAGCTTTTTCTGCAAGTTCAAAAGCTTTCTCACTTGGAGTCAAATCATCCAAAACAATAAAATTGTCTTCAGCTTTTGAAATTAAAGTCTCTGCAATTAAAATTATATCCCCGTGTCTAAGTTCACAGCCTTGCTTAATAATCGCATCTTTAATAATCTTTGCGATATCGCTAGAACTGTCAACAATGGGAATGTCTTCTAAACCAATCAATTCAATACTCATAATATCATCTAAAAGAAATTAAAAAAAAAATAAAATTATGGATTATAGATATCTATATTCCATTCTCCATCAAACACAGCAGCACATGAAGTTACTGGCTTTTCATAATTTGCAAAAGTGCCTTCATCAAAAATAAATTTAGCTGAACTGGTTGCATCTTTTGCTTCAAAATCAACCAAATCAGGTACCTGACTTCCATATGTTGAAATAAATGCAGCTTTACCATATGGAACTTGCTCAACTAATATCTTTTTATCGTTGACAATTCCAATATAGGATTCATATTCATCTTCATTGTCAGTTGATGTGACAACAGCAGCAATTCTTGGAGTATTGTAGTCATCTTTTTCATAATCCATAGTAAGCAATGAATATGCAAGTGCATCTTTTATATTCATTCCTAAAGCTATTTTATCTGCTATGACATCAGTTTGAGAACCGTTAGATACAATAGCCATATCCCTTTCAATACGGATACAATTATATGAAATATAAATGCTCTCAAAAACGTCTTTTTCGAAACCTTCTTTTGGAACAATAGCAGCGCGACCGTCAAATTTTAAACATTGCCTATTAGGAAATGACCTGCTTGAAACGCGATATGCTACAAAAGGTTTACCGTCAGTATTCATCCCAGTTGATAAAATTCTTCCTGTATACATAATTATTCCTCAATTTAAAGTTCAGGACGATGAACAGCCGCATCTGGAGAGACTCCTGGAGGAGTTGTAATAACAATTTCACCAGGTTTAATAGTTACTTGACCTTCATCAATAACTCTTGCTTGAACCCCCACGGCACCTCCGGCTATCGCATCCGACCGATCTTGTCCGTTAACAGTAACTTTATGCAAATTAGCTACTGGAACCACATAATATTCCTGATCTCCAGAAACATCAGTAACATTTGGTTTTCCGGTTGCATCGTTTGCAACATCAGAAACATCAGATTGAACATCTGTAGCTGAAAAATTACTAGTAACCACTAAGAAAATCATTATTGTAAAAAGAATATCAATAAAAGGAACTAAATTGATACTTGGTTTTTGATCCAAAACTTTCTTTTTATGTTTTCTAACATCAATAGCCACAAAATCACCTATTGTTTCAGTTTACTTTCAGTAATTTCAGCATTTACATTACATTTCTCTAAAATAATATTTGAAATACTTTTATCTAACATACTCGGTTTAAATGAAACCTTAATATTGGCATAAGGGTCTGAAATCAGTCTTGTGTTTACAACGCCTTCTGCTTTTTGAAGAGCTTCAAGTGCACATTCCACATTGGAATCCACTCTTACTTTAACAACCGCAAAACCCCAGTTGGTCATTTTTGTAGCTAGTTCAATTTTATCCATTTCGGCTTCGATAAGCTCTTGAATATAAGTATAAATAGGCAATAGAACAATAGCAACTAAAAGACCCATAATGGTAGTTGTCAGTGCTGTGTAAATCCCTTCAGCCATAGCTGCGGAATCCGGATGAACGCCCAATGCTTTAAATGTCATCCAAATACCAATAACAGTACCAATTAAACCTAAAAAAGGAGCAAGCTCAGTAATAGTTTTAATGGTGCTTAATCCTTTTGTCATCTTAGCTACTTCAACAATGAAAATTTGCTCCATACTTTCTTCAACTTCAGTTTTGTTTTTGTAACCAATTTTTAAAGTTTCAGAAATAATTTTAGAAATAGGATTTTTAAAATTATTAATCTGTTTTAATGCTTCAACCGCACCTCCTCGTTCCATAGATGCAGTAACAACACCAAAAATCTCAGTAGTATCAACTTTACTGATTTTTTTAAGATAAGCAATTTTTCTTATTGAAATAACCAAACCATAAATTCCAATAAATAGAATTATATAAGTAATAATTCCTCCTTGAGTGAAAATATCTGCAATTCCATCAAGAAAAGGAGTAATATATTCAATAATCATTTTTATCCTCTATATAATATTTCATCGAAAATTTTATAAGATTAAATATATTATTCCATATACTTAAATATTATTTAAAAAAATAGAAAATCATTTCATTTTAGCGACGGTTGCCCAAGACCTTCTTACGAAATCTGGCATCTCATCATAAGTATAATTTGTTAAAAATTCTTTTGTCTTCGGATCGGACGGATAACCAGAACCTATGCCTCCAGACTTTATAAATTCCTTGTTTATTTGTGCAATTCGGTCATCTCTTTCTGCTTTGGCAATTATTGAGGCTGCACTAACTTCAATATATTTATCATCTGCCTTATGCTCTGCAATTACATTCAATCCTGTGTCCTTGCATAAATTTTCCTGGAAACGTTCGGCTTTTACATCAACCGCATCGACAATCGCCTTTTCGGGCTTCATTTTTAATAAAATTGATTCCATAGCATTTTTTTCAATTTCATTTAAGTTAATGCCATTAGCTCTCATTTCATCGATTTCACGAGCAGAAATAACAACAATCTCATAATCAAACATTTTTTTAAGTTTTCGAGATAAAATTGTACGTCTATGAGGCACTAATCTTTTGGAATCTTTTACACCCATACGTTCGAGGACCTTTTCCATTTTTTCAGGAACAACAACTCCCGCAATAACCAACGGGCCTAAAACAGAGCCTCTTCCAGCCTCATCAATACCCAGAATATCCATAAAAATCAACAAAAAAAGTAAAAAAAAAGAAATAAATAAAAAATATTTATTTCATAGCCCTAAGACGGACTTCAGGTTCTAATGCAAGTGGTTCTGCAGCAACAATAGCAGTACCTTTTGCAACAACAGTC
>NZ_JBGULU010000172.1:0-18150 GCF_045116495.1 Methanobrevibacter sp.
ATAATTTCTTTTCTAAATTTCATATTCGCAACACAATGACAAATTTATCGATTGACATATAAATAATTTTTGTTTTACTATTTCACCGGCCCATGCTTAAAAACAAGAAAAAAATAAAGTTTAATAAGTTAAAATAATATTAAAATGTTAAAAATCATATAATAACTATATAACTAATTATAAGAAAATTAAAAAAAGAAAAAAGAAACAAGGAAAATCTATACGATTCCTTGTGCATTCATTGCATCAACTACTTTCTTGAATCCTGCAATGTTTGCTCCTGCAACATAGTTTTTGTCCATGCCGTATTCTTCAGCAGCTTCTGCAGCATTTGCGAAAATAGTTTCCATAATAGTTTGGAGTCTGCCGTCAACTTCTTCAAAGGTCCAGGATAATCTTTCTGAGTTTTGAGACATTTCAAGAGCGGAAGTTGCTACTCCACCAGCGTTGGATGCTTTACCAGGTGCGAATAATACACCGTTTTCTTGCAAGTATTCAGTTGCTTCAATTGTGGTTGGCATGTTTGCTCCTTCAGCAACTGCAAGTACGCCGTTTTCGACTAATGTTTTGGCATCTTCTAATTGCAATTCGTTTTGGGTAGCGCATGGAAGAGCGATGTCACATTTAATAGACCATACACCTTTGCCTTCGTGATATTCAGCACTTTCTCTTGCTTCAGCATATGCAGTTAATCTTTCTCTTCTTACTTCTTTAATTTCTTTTAATAACTCAACGTCGATTCCTTCAGGGTCGTAAATCCAACCGGTTGAATCGGAACAGGTTACAGGATTTCCGCCTAATTGTTGAGCTTTTTCGATTGCATAGGTTGCTACGTTACCTGCACCGGAAACTGCAATGGTTTTTCCTGCAATGTCAATGTCGTTTGCTTTTAACATAGCGTTTGTGAAGTATAATAATCCGTATCCGGTAGCTTCAGTTCTTGCAAGTGATCCACCAAAGGATAATCCTTTACCAGTTAATACTCCTTCGTATAATCCTCTGATTCTTTTGTATTGACCGAATAAGAATCCGATTTCTCGGCCACCTACACCGATATCCCCTGCAGGAACATCAGTATCTGCACCAATGTATTTGCATAATTCAGTCATGAAAGATTGACAGAATGCCATGATTTCTCTGTCAGATTTTCCTTTAGGATCAAAGTCAGATCCACCTTTACCTCCACCAATTGGAAGGCCGGTCAAGGAGTTTTTGAAAATTTGTTCGAAACCTAAGAATTTAATAATACCGAGATTTACAGATGGGTGGAAACGTAATCCGCCTTTGTAAGGCCCAATTGCACTGTTGAACTGTACCCTGTATCCGGTGTTAACTTGTACCTGTCCGTTGTCATCTACCCATGGGACACGGAATTTGAATTGTCTTTCCGGATTGGTTAATCTTTCAAGAAGTGCATTTTTTCTGTATTCGTCTTCGTTTTCTTCAATTACAACCCTTAATGATTCCAATACTTCACGTACTGCTTGGTGGAATTCTGGTTCGGAAGGGTTTTGTTCTATAATGGTTTCAATTACTTCATCTACGTATGACAAAAATATTCCTCCAAAATAAATTTAGATTAATTTTAATATCATTAAATTTTTTTAACAATATAATATATTATTTGAAACTTCTTATATTTAAATATTTTTCAATATTTATTAGAATATTAGAATATTATTCATTAAAATCAATAATTATCCTAAACATAATATAATAAATTAATAAAATATTATTAATTTAAATAATTCTTTTTAAATAATAATTCAAAATGTATAGTGAAAATAATTAATTGATGTACAAAGTCGGAAATTGATTGCCAACAATGAAATTCCGAGTCGGAAAACGAATTGCCGTGTTTAATATTTACGACAATGTTCAGTGAAATTTAGAACAAAAACAACAATAGAAGATAAAATATTAAACAAAATTATATAGAAATAAAAAAAGCATATTCCTTTATATATAAGAATTAACAAATCAATCTACAATAAACAGTGAAATTTAAAAATTGATATACAAAATAACAAAATGGTGAAAAATTATGGCAACAACCAAAATCACAAAAAGTCAATATGATGCCCTAAAGGAAAGTTATTTGGCGAAAAACAGAACAATGTACTCATTATATGTTGAGCTGAACAATGAAATAGAAGTATCAAAACACTTATTTTTCCAATTGATAAATAAAATTCGCCGTGAAGAAGGATTAAACCATTATTATAAATAAAAAAAAGAATTTGGATAAAAAAAACTATCCAAATCAACGTCCTACATGATATCTCAAAATTGCAGCAATACCACCGAATGCCCTATACAGTTGCATACCTTCATCGGTTTCAGTGGATATGAACTCAACATTTGTACTCATTTCTTCAGCCTTTTCAACAAAGTAATCAGCCAAATCAGTAGATTCTTCTTCTTTTAAAAGTTCATTACAATTCGGACATCTCTCTTCAATATTGTCCGCTTCAGATTGAGTTTTAACAGTGAATTCCTTATCGGTCCCACAGTTAGGGCAGACAAATCTTTTGCGCATTGCAGTTAAATCTTCAGATAAAAGCAAAGTATCGACTGCACCGATAGTTAAATTATTCCTGACTTCCGCCTCACCATAAGAAGCAAGTCCTTTATCATTAATTAATTCCTTTAAGAATCTTTGAACTGTCTGTTTTTCATGAATTACATCCAAATCACTTAAAACAGGAGCGGATTTTTCAATTACTTCGCGAATACCAAAATCTCCAGTATAGGAAGTGTCTTCTATGGTCAATATTTTTTGTTTAAGCTCATAGTTAAGATAATCACCATCAGCAAAGTCATTTTTAGTAAAACCAGGTCCTCCAATAATGATACCTTTCAAATCATCTTTTAAAGGGAGAAAATCATCGTTCATGTGATCCCCAATACGTTTTAAGAACTCGTGAGCCGCTTGTTCAATAACCCTGTCGAACCTTCTCTGAGACTGTCCACCAGCCTTATGCTTTCCAGGAACACCACTTGTAATATGAGTCAATACATTGATTTTTTTACCTTTCATTGATGCTATTGTAGCTTCCCTTCTATCGATAACAGCTACACCATAGGTATCCCTTTCCTCAATCATATATTCAAGAGGCTCGAGGAAAAACTCATTGTTACATTTATACCAATATGTTGTGACAGGTTCAGGCGGTTCAAGAACGTAGGTTTCCATTTTCTCGGTTCCAGGACCTCCTTTAGGAATCATTCCAACAAACATGACCAAACCGTGTTCCGGAGGTTGTTTGTATAAACGGATCCTTTGTAAGATTACTTCAATAGCAGACTGCACATTTTTTCTTGTTTGTTTACTCTTGATGTTTGCACTCTGGCCAAGCTCATCTCTCATGTGCTTACCGACATCACTTAATTGCTTATCAGGTGGAATGTAAACGGAAACAAGCTCTGTACCTCTGCCTTTCTTTTGTGCCAATTCTTTTAAAGCTTTTTTAAATTCATATAATTCTTTTGATGATACATCAGCCATGTTATCCCCTATAAAAATTAAATTAATATAATAGTAATAATTATCTTTTTAATACTATAAATAAGTAATGAAAAAATAGCTTTTAGAATAAAATTTCATCACCGAATTCATAAAATAACTTAATATCCTCTGGAGAAATTGTTCCAATTTCAAGCAAATCCATATCAGTAATCTCTTTGATTTCGCTGCCCAAATGGACATAGGTGTCAGGATAATCGTTGTATCCGAACAGATGCCAGATGACACTGCCTTCAAATACAATTTCCAGATACCAGTCATATCCTTCCAAATCATCAGGATCTCGGGCGATGGATTTTCTGTGATACTCTCTGAAAATCCATTTATAAACGTGATATTTCTCAAACAGGTTTAAGATTAACTCTTCATCGGCAGATTCAAGTTCCTTTTCAATATAACCGTGAATTTCCCTATCCTTAAAATCAGCAATCAATCTTGGATGGGGCAAATCATACGGATAAGTTCTGTAATGGCCAAATTCAATGGATTTAATAGCTAGCTTCTCATCGTTAATGTAAACACCATCCTTTCGAATGTCATGATACAATGGTGTTGCAAACTGCTTTTGATAATTCAGATGCAGAACGTCAAAACCGACCAGCTTTTCGAGAATCCCACCAAATCGAATCCAATTTTTTGGAAAATTGTTTTTAAAACTGTATTCATGATATCCGTCAGTTGAATAGATGATGACCACACAGGAATAAATCAGCTCAAGCTTTTCGAAAAGCAGAAATTTTTCACTTTCAAAATCCTCAAACAGCTTCAGCTCACTGAAATCACACAGAAACTCATCTGCCTTTTTAAAGTCGAATGTGCGGATTTCACTTGTCATATTGCGTCTCAAATCCACAAGAATATCAATCCACGAATCATCACAGAGCGGACTTTCAGAGAGAAACTTGTCACCGCTTCCACGCTCTGAAATCTTATAATAACCGGAATTGTTTAAAAAATCTATTGTGAAACATTCATAATGTCTGTTAAGACGCTTGAAATTAAAGCGCTGCGTGATTTCTATCTTTTCAATCATTAATTTTAATATATCTTGCAAGTTTAATATAATTATCTAAAAAAAGTTTAAGGAGAGGTTAATTCAATTAACCTTCAACCATGATTAGTTTACCCGTATCCGAGTCTCTGTAAACTTTACCCATTTCGGTAAATCCGTCTCCTGAAGACTTACTGATGTCTGGAGTCTCATTCAATTCCTGACCCTGGTCAAGCTGAGAGACTTCCTGAATCGCATTTCTTACCTTTTGTTTTTGCTGCTCATCCATATTCTCATTGAATACTATATTCTGCATATTCCATGAGATTACCAGAAACACCAAAAGTCCAACGGCAATGACCAGCATCGCATCAACAAGATTTGATGTTCCTGCCATAGGATCTTCTTCACCCTGAGATAAAAATTTGCCTTTTTTTCTTTTTATCATGAACATCAACCTATTTATTCAAATTCTCCAAAACAGCATTTACAAACAATTGAAGGTTGGAAGAATACTCTTCATACCATCTGCGTCTTATTTTTGATATTACATAAGCAACAGCACCCGCACCGATACCAACAACGGTAGTGTCGAATGCAACAATAATCGCATTTGCCAATGTTGTAACATCACCGCTCCCCAATGCTGCAAGACCCGGACCCATTGGGATTAAAGTACCCATCAAACCGAGAGTAGGACCTATACGGGTAACGATATCTACCCTTTCAAGAGATTTGGCCATTGCAACTTCCTCTTCTTCAATCAAATTCAAGGCCCAAGCCTCACGGGAATCTGAGGATAAGGAATGTGCATTGATTATTTTTAACAAAACTTCCTTCTGATTGTCATAAATCTCAGAACCGTTAACGATGTCTATGAGACTGTCAACAGAACTTGCATTAACCAAAGAAAATACTAGTTTTTCCTTGTATTCACGAGTTAATTTTATACGGCTCCTATAATCTGAAATAAGACCTCCAAATGCAAAAACCGCAAAAATTGCAAATAATAATAAAAATATAATTACCGGAATCTGTAAACTTTGAGATACGACATTTAAAGCCGCAGTCAAAAATTCACTTCCAGGAATTGCCACCATAAAAAATCACCACATAACTACTTTTAACATAAATTTAATCATTTTAATAACGTATTTTTCTTGTAATACACCAAGCCCAACACAATTACCACAATCAATAAAATGATAGTGATTGCAACAGACTGCAATGAAACCACATTTATTGGCCTCATATCATCCATATTCAATCCGATGATATTCGGAAGGAACAGGGAAACCACCAGACAATAGATTCCCAATATGAAATACATGCTCCCCAAAGAGTTATAGGAAACATCAATAATGTTGAACTTTCTGCAGCCGAAAAATACCATAACCATAACCAATCCAAACAGAACCGCTGTCAATAAGCTAATCTGTAAAGAATCCAATCCAAACAATGATTCTTTCGAACCGACACACATCACTACAGTCAGCATAAAACATAAATATGACAATGAAATTGCCTTTGTGAAATTTCGTTTGTCTTCATCATGTTTATTAATCGAATATCCGATAAACATCATAACGAACGCAATTAAAAACAATAAAAGATAGTTATAGGCACCCATAACCAAATTTAATTGATTTTTAAATAGATTAATTGCATAAACCAATATAAATGTGCATATTATCGAACCAATAGATACAATTGCCAAAGATTTTCTGGAAATCCCTGCGTAGCCAAGACAAAAACCGATGGCAACGGCAAAAATCAATATTGAAATGATTAGCCCGAAAGACCACAATAAACTAAAAGCCATGATATCGCCAATTTATTTAATTAAGAATTTTGATATAATAACCGCTATGAAAAACCCTCCCAGCAATGCAACAATTAGAAGAAGGATATTGCCCATTGTAAATAAGCCATTATCTTCAACAACCTTTTCACCGGACTGATTTGTATTGTTTGTTACATTTTTATTTGTATTGTTTGCCTTTTCATGATTTGAAGATGAACCTGCATCCCCTTCTGATGATGAATCCTGTGCGGAAGTTGAACCGTCTGAAGAAGATGAAACGGAACTTGAACCTGAAGAGCCAGATGAATATGAAGATGAACCTCCAGAGGACCCTGATTCATATGATGAACCTGAACCAGATGAAGATGAACTGGATTCGCTGGAAGAAGAATCTGAAGAATAACTTGAACTGGAACTGCTTGAAGGTGCAGAAACATCAGATGAAGTTACTTCTTCAACATATTCCGAACCGTGCCCAGGATGGGAACATACAGCAGTTGTAGCAAATGATACAATAAAAATAATTGAAATCAAAAATGCCAGATATTTATATCTCATTTTATCACCATTATTACCAATAAATTAAATCTAATAAAATAACAACATGAATATCATCATTTAATTAAATTTAACCTACCTAAAAAAATAAAAAAAATAATAACTCAAAAGAGTTATTAATATTTGAAATCTATTTTTTACCACGTCTCATATAACCGAAACCAAGTACAGCGCCGATAGCGACCACACCAATTAATGCATATATCAAACTGTTTGAATCAGCAGATTTTGTTGCTGGAGATTTAGAAACTTCATAAGATTTTGAAGAGCCTTTTGAATCATCTTTCTTATTGTCAGAAGAATCATCTTGAGCTGCATCGTCAGTTACTGGAGATTCAGTAGCTACATCTCCAGAAGTTCCAACACTGCTTGTGTATGAAGGACTGTATGTTGTCTGAGTTTCTTGATTATTTGAATTACTGTTGGAGTTGGAGTTACTGTTAGCATTGCTATTGGAATTACTGTTAGCATTGCTATTGGAATTACCGTTATTGTTTGATTTGCCATTGGAATTACTTTTAGAGGTATCTTCCATGGATTTCAATAAGTCTTCTTTAGTAACATTGTCCAAGCTCTTCAAGTAAGTGATAGCATTATAATCATCACCAGAACCTTGTTTCAACATATTATACTGTTCTTCATTAATCCATTTTTCACAATCTGTTGATACGACAGGGAGTGCTTTGATGTTTGGATTCTCGGTACCTGCATACATGTCAATGTATGCTTTGATTTGAGCTGCACGTTTTGCTTCTGAAGTACTGTACATGCTGTTATCAATGGTTGCCCATTTAAAGCTTACAATTGATGCTCTACCTACTTTAAGGTTGTCATCCCATACGACAATAATACCCTCTTGAGTTCCGCCATCCACATATTCAGATACAGTTTCGTTACTAGGCAATTTTTGAACATAGTAAGAACCTAAACCTGGAGATAAGTCCAATAGATAGGTTAAACTGTCATCTTTACAGTAGATACTGGAAGCAATGTAAGTATAGGATTCGTTTTCACCTAACGGATATTCATTTAAGATATGGTCAGTTATGAAGAATCCAGGTTGTACACCAGGACATACGTGTGCATGGTATAGGAAAGTTGACATCTGGTCATATAACGGATGCTCATTCCATGCATTTATAATAGATTGTACGTTGAACCAATTCCCATCAGGAACAAAAGATTTTTCAATAGCTCTTAATTTAGTGCTGTTGTTTAAGGTTTCAAATCCGATATCGACAATCTTATCGCCGTCAAGTGTGCCGACAAAGAAGTCGTTTGTATCAGGATTGTATCTTAAGTAAAGCATGTTGACTGCATTAGAATCAGGGTAACGGAATGCAAATGCGAACCATAATGGTTTCCATACAGCTTGGTGAAGGCTCATTACATTTTGACTAAATAATGTTCCACCTAACTCTTCATAAAGACCATCACGTGCAATTACAGTGTCTTGGCCGTTTAAGAAAGCATATCCTGCATCTGTTAAAGCGAGGAAATCAACATCATCACGGTCAACATCAATACCTAATTCTTCTTTAATTATTTCTTTAGCTTTTTTAGCAGCATCAATACCAATCTGTTTAATTTGGGCATCAGTTAATTTGCCTTGAGCATTATCGGTAGATGCTCTTTTAGCACTAGGGAGGTTTAATGACAAGATGTAGTCCAAATCAAGACCATGACCGTCCATACCATAATCGAATGGTTCGCCGTCGTAGGTTACATTGTCAGTAGTTCCCATTAAGTAATTGTATTGCTCTTGATTTAATCCGGAAAATTCATATAAGAAGTCTACTAATTTTTCAGGATTTGTATTTATTTTGTTAATCCACCAGGAATTGTATTTTAATTCTTCTAAACTACCTGCGTCAGGGTTTATTTTAGTTTCTTTAGTGAAAAGTTTTTTGACATTGGTTGAATTAAAGGACATGATGATTAAATCACCAGATTTTGTTTTTGAATTCCATTTAATAAAACCAAGCATATTTTCAGTAGCTCCGGTGTAGGTGGTATTCATACCAACATATCCGGTTTTACCAATTGTATCGTCTAAAAAGAATAAAGCTGCATCGTCATCAGATCCGCCTGGAACACCAAGTACTTTAAAAGCAGTAATATCTGCCGGAGATCCAACACCTCCAGGGTTGGTTTCCTGTTCAGGAGGGTAGTATTTTAATAAAGCTTGAATAATACTGTATCCGCCTAATGTACCTTCACAAATGTGACCATGGAAAGCAGCCTCTTGAAGTATTTCTCTTGAAACACCGGCAGACCAACCATTTGCCAAACTTGCAAATGCCCATGCGTTTTCACCAATGACTGCATTATAATATTTATTCCATTGAGATTTAGTCATATCCTGAGATATGGTTCCTAAATAGGAATATTTGGTTGATGCATTTTGGAAAACAATAGCTTTTAATTCTTTTCCTTTTTTAGTGATGAAAGCGAAGTCAATCGGATCAACAGCACTTTGACGTAACATCAAAACATTGCTGTAAGATACTTTTCCATAATTAACAATGGCTTCCATTGCATCTTCACTAGTTACACCATTTAATTTTGCAAGTCCTGCAGTAGTTATTGCAAGAACATCATCAGCGTTTTTAAAATCTAATTTACTATCAGCAATTTCAGTAACAGTTCTTCCTAATTTATAAGCTTCACTAGCTTTTAAATCAAAGGAAATGAGTTTGGTTAAATCAGCACCGTTAATGACTTTTACTTCACTGCCATAACCTGCAGTCATAGCGGTGATGTTCAATTTATCTCCATTGAAATTTTCCACGTTCAAAATATAGTTATTGTTTGAATCAAGCTTTTTAGTGAAATTGAGATATTTATCATTGGACACCACATAAAAATCAGGAACCAATTTACCTGTATCATCAGCATATTCGTAATTAACTTTTACATTTACTGAAACCGGATCAGTGCCTTTAGAAGATACACCATTTGAATCATCTGCAAGTGCAGAGGAATCATCAGCTTCAGCAACAGCATCTGAGATATCATTACCTAAAGGAAGACTGTTTTGAGAATCAGAAATGGCAACTGCATCTTCTGCAGATACCGCACCGACTACAAGCATTAAACATGCAATCAGTGTGATAAACAAAACAACCTGTTTTTTAATAATATCGCCTCCAAAATTTGAAAAATGATATACTACATAAAAAAAATATAGAATATCACATTAATGTTATTAGTAATAAACATATAAAGTTAATTATTACTATAATAGCAAAAATATGTAAAAAAGTAATACTATTTTAACCATTCATGAATTTTTAAAAGTTTAGAAGCATAAATTAAAATTCCCCTTTGAGCTAAAAACCGATTTTAAATTCACCAATACCCCTAACATAACTAATCATAAATAGACATAAAACATAGTATTAATTAACAATGTTATACAATTTTATGATAAAGTAATATTTTTTTAAAGGAAAAAAATAGATTATCTCATTTGGATTGCAATGAAAAAACCTATAAAAAAAAAATTAAAATGAAAATAGTTGATACAAATCCATTATTATAATAATAAAAACATTTATATACTTTTAAAGCTTATAATAGATTGAGGATAGTTTTTAGGTTTACCTAAAATTAGCCTCCAAAATTTGAAAAGGTGTTAAATTAGGATTAAAAATTCTAGTTTAACACATATTTAAAGAATCTAATACCTAATTTTTGAAAGACCTTCAATCTGAATATATTAACTTCAAATCAATACATTAACATTGTTATATAAATCAGAATGAGTATTACAAAAATAAAAAGTAATACTATACTTTTTTTCGAATTTAATTATAATTGTTCCCTCCATTAACCAAAACAGATAATTTAAGAAAATATTTAAAATTATTATTTTAAAAAAAATGTTAAAAAAACATCTGAAAAATATTAAAAAAATAAGATTTTGTTCAATCAGTAATACTTATTTGGGAAAATAGGAGAAAAGATAATACGAAATGATATTATATAGTATTACTTCAAATCTTATGATGAAACCGAAATAAGGTGATAACTTGCACTTACCCGATGGAATCATAAGTTTTGAACAGGCAATAATATACTGGATTATTACTTTAATAATCATCTCAATATTTCTATACAAATTTTCGAAAGACGAAAACAAGGAAAAAAGAATAATATCAATAGCCCTTTTTAGCGTATTTACGATGGTTGTTACCTCCGTATCAGTTCCTTCACCACTCGGCGTTCCGATACACTTCTTTTTAATACCTCTAATAGCAATCATATTAGGTCCTCTGTCAAGCACAATAGTATCATTTGTAACCCTAATTATGCAAGCATTGGTATTGAATATGGGTGGAATAACTTCATTAGGTGCAAATTTCCTTGTGATGGGTTTCATATTGTCCATTGTTACATATGGATTTTACAGGATATTCGGTTACCTGAATGAAAAGGTAGCGATATTCGCATCAACAATAATTGGAATTATGTTTGCAACATTCGGACAGGTGGCAATCCTGCTGATTTCAGGCGCAATGAATTTCGACATACTGCTTTCAACATTAGTTCCATTTTACTTATTCATATCCATTATTGAAGGATTTGCAAATGTAGTTATAATAACTGCTATAGAAAAAACCAAACCGGAAATAATTGAAATAAACAAAATATAAAGGGAGATAAAATGAAATATCTGAAAATATTAATTTTAATGCTGGTTCTGATTTTTGGTGCTGCTGCAGTATCCTCCCACGGAGTTGATGTAACAGCAGACACTATGGTTGTTGCAAATGACACCAACGGAATACTCGTTAAAGACATTGCAGACACCAACGGAATAAATATTAGTGTGTATAAATTTACATCAGAAGATGAAGTGGCACACATTCTGGAACATAGTATAAACAACACAAACAAAAGAATGCTATTTGTAGCTTACCAGGATACTGCAAATAACTTCCTGAAAGATCATCAAGAATTGTCTAAACGAATAATCGTTGTAGATGATGTTAACAATGACACCATCAAACAGGGACTTCAGGACATTATGAATGCTCCAACCGGAAATGTTCAACAGGAATCAAGCTTTGGAATTCCATTGGTTATCGGAATTGTAATAGGTGCCCTGCTTGGAATTGCCGGCGGAATTTTTATCATGAAAAAGAAGAAATAGGATAATGCCTATTCTTCTACTTTTTTTAAAACATCTCTAAAAATCAAATTAAAAAAGTATATAAACTAATTTTTATTAATTATAAGTAAGTGATAGTATGGTTTTTAGAAGATGCCCGCAATGCGGTTCAACAAGTGATGACATTTACGGATTTTGTATAAAATGCGGATATGAATTTCCCAAAATAGAACATGATCCTCACACTTGTCCATTATGCGGATATAACAATCCTGATGAAGCTGACTTTTGCGTAAAATGTGGAACCCCTCTTCTATTGAAAAACCAGCTTGAAAACAACAGCTACATCAATCCAATTGTTATAAAAAGAACCAGTGAAAGCCAGGAAACCCAACCCCAAAAATCCAGATTCAACACCATTCTTGTTTATTTGGGTTATCTTTTCTCAATTCTGGGCGGCCTTGTCGGATTGATTATAGCAATATACCTCATCACCAGAAAAGACAGAAGCCTTAAAAAGCACGGATTTATCCAATTGGCCATCTTCGGATTTTACATAGTCCTGATAGCCGTTCTGTATGCTACCGGAAATATTCCCCCAGACGCTATTGCACAATACAAGCAGCTAATTTCGGGAAACATGACCTCTCTGAGACTTTAGATACAATATCACTGCATCTTCGCCTGTTTCATAATAACCCGGAACAATGCGATCCTGCTTGAACTGGAACTGTTTGTAAAACTCTATTGCACCTATATTGGATGCCCTTACTTCAAGATAAATCGTATCGGTAATCAAAAAAAGAACACCAATGGCCTTTGCCAAAAGCTGAGTTCCATATCCTTTTCTGCGATAGTCCTTATCAACGGCGATGGAAATGATGTGGCCCTGATTTTCATATTTAAGCCAGAACATAACATATCCTATTACATAATCATGTTCCTCGGCTACAAGAAAACCTATGCCCATCTCGTACAATTGCTGAAATATCTGAATGCCATAGGACTGGTTGAATGACATGTTTTCAATTTCATAAACTCTCTTTAAATCTGTGGGTCTGAATTTTCTGACAATCATACTAACATAAAGTATTGAATGCAATGTATTTATTTTTAACTGAAATTGGGACTCTTTCAAAAACTTTGTTGATTTTCTAAATCCCCTTTGCGGTTGTCATTCCAAATTAGATCTCTGCGATAGATTCGTTTTAAAACACCCGTGTGATCTTGAATATTCGTTTTCTTGATTTTGGCATTGTTTTTTGAAAAGCATTTTCTATTTTGTTGCTTGTTTTTTCAATTCGTTTATCTTTTAGGTGATAAATGAAGCTTTTATATCTTGGGGAAATTGATTTTCTGATTATTTCATAAATTACGGGATGAAATTCATTTTTACGAAAAATTAAAGATTGTAATTCTTTTTCAGCTTCATCATAATCGTTTAAATCAAATAAATTTTTGATTATTTTCAGTTGTTGGTGGCATTCTTCGTATTCTTCCTCAGAAAGATGAAATTTGTCTTTGAAACCTTTTAATTGTTTATTTAAACTTTTTTTAGCATGAAAAATACATAATTGATGTTTAAAACCTAATTTTGTGATAATCTGAGGATATTTGCTGTCCAAATCAGTGGTGATTGCTTTTTTGTTTTTATTTGCCGTTGATTCTTTTAAAAAGTTTTCAACAGTTGTTTCATCTTCTGTATCATAAATTGCATCGGCTACAATGCAATTGGAAATAGCATCCAATAGCGTATGGCGATATTTCCATTTTCCATTAATTTTAATCCATTCAACATCAAAGACATAATATCCTGAGCAGCGATCTAAATCGAATTCTAAAATATTTTCATTGACAAAAAACCAATTTTCAATCGTTTGATGTGAAACACTGATTCCAAAAAACTTTTTGAACGATTTACAAACATTTTTTAAACTTCCCAAATAATCTGAAATTAAATGTTCAGATTCACTTTTCAATTCATTAGTAAAATTGCTATTTTTATCAACAAGACTTGTTAAATCAGTTTGAAAGGTCTTACCACAACGTTTACAAATATAACGCTGAACCTTAACCTTAGTTTTACCTATTTCTTTAAACACCAATGTTCTACTAGTAAATCCATATTTTACAACATGACGGGTCCCACAATGTGGACATCGGGCAACACTCAATTTAAAATACGGAACATCCTTTTTAAAACTCAAATCAAATGATTTAAAAACTTTTTGACAGGATTTAAATAACTTCACAAAACGAGGATCTGACAAGACAAATCCATCATCAAAATCACAAAATATATATTGTTTAACATCTAAAATACTATTTGGAGTAAATTTTTTTGATTTGGCATGATAAAAACTTTCACTCCACCTATTTATTAAATTTAACTATTTTTAAACAGAATTAAAATTCAAAACTAATTTTCATCAAAACATTTCAAATCAACAAAGTTTTTGAAAGAGTCGAAATTGGCGAAAATACCGGTTTTTATTATCAAATCAATAATATTTCTATAAATAACTTCCATGTCCAGAAAATATATCATAGTAAATAATGAAGGGATATGATGAAGTTTAAAAATATTGTTTTAATAGCATTATTATTAGTTATATTAACCATTGGAGCGAGTACAGTCAGTGCATCGCAGGACAATGGAACCATTGAAGAATTGACGGTAAATGAAGATGTGGCAATTGAATCTCCAGCTATTAATGATGAATCAATTGCCGGATATTCCAATGAAACAGTTAATGAACTGTTGGAAGATGACAATGGAGAGGGAGAATATTGTGATGATGGTTGCTTTGTTGACATGTCAGAGGCATATGATTATCTGAATTCCTTCAGAACCGAAAAGGGCGTGTGGTACTGGAAATCAGATGACACAACAATAAAATATTTCAATACAAATGAAAACAACCAGCTGCAACCCCTAATAAGAGATGAAGGTCTTGAAGAAGGTGCAAAGGTAAGGGCAAAGGAACTGTTTGATCCCAATGCAAAAGACCATACACGTCCAGACGGCACCTCCTGGTCTACAGCATATCCTTCATATGCCGGTGGCGAAAACATCGGATCGGCATACGTATGGCAGCAGATTATGGAAATACTGGAAGAAGAGTGTAATTCCTATGCCAACCAGGAACACAGACAGAACATGCTTTCAAGCAGTTGGAACTGCATGGGAATTGGCGCATACAAGTATGGAAACCTGATCTATCTGGTGCAGGTTTTCGGATATAGAAAAGACATAAACCAGACAGAACATCAAGAGCCAACCCCGCTGACCAGTTCACAGAAGACATTTACAAATCTGAACACACTGATAAAGAAAAACACGGAAATAACGCTTAAAAAAGATTACGTCTACACCAACAATGATTCCAGCCTCAAGAAGGGAATAATGATTAAAAAATCATTGACAATAAACGGAAAGGGACATACAATTGACGCAAGAGACATTGCAAGAATATTCAGGATTACCGGAAAGAATGTAACCTTTGCAAACATCAAGTTCAAGAATGGAAATCGGGAAACCAATATCGGCGCAGCAATCTATATGGTCAATGCCAGCGTGTCATTCATAAACTGTACCTTCACAAGCAATGTCGGATATGACGGCGGCGCAATATACTCAACCAACAGTACAATCTATTTCAAAAACTGCAGTTTCACAAACAACATGGCAGTCCACGGCGGAGCAATATATGCTCAAAACAGCGACATTACCTTCAATGATTCCAGTTTTACAAACAATACCGGAATCCTTCACTGCGGAGCCATATATTCAATCGACGGCAATCTTTCCATTGAGGATTGTGTTTTCACAGGCAATACCATGAAATACTATTTCGGTAATGCAGGTGCAATATATTCAGAGTCAGACAATGATTCCATTGTGAATTGCAGATTTGTGAATAATATTGCAAATAACAGAGGTGGCGCAATATATTCGAACAACTCCAAGAGCCATTTCGAAAGCTGCACGTTTAAAGACAACATTGCAGTCAAAGGAGGTGCAATATTCTCAAACGGAGACGTTAATGTTGTCATAGCGAACTGTGAGTTTACAAACAATACATGCTACAGGAATTACCATCACCGCATTGTGATTTCTGATTATTTCTTCTATGATGGAGGAGGAATATTTGCAAACAACAGTAACATTCATGTCATGAAATGTAATTTCATAGAAAATACTGTAAAGAATGGTGAAACAGCTCCATTTGGCGGTGCAATATTCTCAAATAGTAACAACATTTCAATTGAAGATTGTGATTTCATCAGTAACTATGCTATCAAGGGCGGCGCAGTATCATCACAAAACGACAACATTATTCTTGCAGACTGCAATTTCATAAGCAATATCATTGATACTGACAAGTATCCTCCTTATGGCGGCGCAATATATGCAGAAAACTCAAATCTGAACGCAACAAAGTGCAGTTTCAAAAACAACAAGCTGTATACCAAATACAATTCTCCAAAAGGAGGAGCAATATATGCCAATAAGTGCAGTGTAAACCTTGGAGAATGCATATTCGACAAAAATGGGGCAAATTCGACAGAACGAACTCCAAATGGAGGTGCAATCTATGCCGATAACTGCAATTTAACCACTAAAAAATGCATTTTTACAAACAATACCCTATACGCCAAAGGTCATCCTCCTAACGGCGGAGCAATATATGTTAATGGAGGTACTGCAAAAGTCAGAGAGTGCAGTTTCAAAAATAACAGTGTAAATTCATATTATGTTACCTTAAAAAGTGGCGGTGCAATATATTCCTCAAACAGTGACATTTCCGTAGAAGATTCCAATTTTGAAGACAATTTGGCTTATAATGGAGGTTCCATTTATTCGGACAACGGCAATCTTTCGCTGAAAAGATCCCATTTCAACAACAATACCGCAAGCTATTCCGGCGGTTCAATATATTCATATAACAGTAGTCTTTCCGTTATACAGTCCCGTTTCATCAACAATACTGCAAAATATGGTGCTTCAATAAACTCCCTTGGAGGCAATGTTTATGTTGAAAACAGCAAATTTGAAGATAACTTTGCAACTGACGGCAGCGCAATACATTCTGAGCACGCCAACATTACCGCAACCGGTTCAAATTTCACAAACAAATTCAAAAATTGCGGCAGCGCAATATATTCAAACTACGGCAATCTTTCCGTGATAAAAAGCAACTTCATCAATATTTCTGCCAGAGACATGGGATTTGGTGGTGCAATATACTCACATGGCGACACAAATATTGAAAATAGCAATTTCATTAATAATACTGCCGATTTTGGCGGTGCCGTATATGCACGCAACGGCAAAGTCCAGATTATCAATTCCAATTTCGCCAACAACAGCGCATATTCAGGATACTATTATTCTCCTCCAGGTGGCGCAATATATTTCAAAAATGCTGACGTTACTGTTAAAAACAGCAATTTTACAAATAATGCTGCTAAAGAAGGAGGTGCAATTTGCTCAGAAAATGCAAACGTTACTGTTGAAAATAGCCAGTTCACAAACAATATTGCAAAAGACGGAGGAGTATTGTATTCAAGCAGTACAAACCTTACTGTTGAAAAAACCAATTTTACATCCAATAGTGCAACATACCGTAGTGGATCAATATTTATAGTGAATTGTAACGCTTCAGTTTCAGACTGCATTTTAACAAACAATACTGCATATGCATCCAGCACAATATACTCAGAAAAAGCCAACGTTAATGTTGAAAACAGCAGGTTCATCAATAATGTGGCGAATTACGGAGGTGCAATATCTTCAAGCAACGGCAATGTTACTGTTGCAAACTCAATATTTGACAAACCACTAAGCTCCATGATTAGCGGCGATGCCAATCTGACAAACACAACAGTTATCGAAGAGAATTCCCATGATAATAATGTAAATGAAACAAATACTAGCAACAACAATCACAACCAGAACAACAACAATAACAACCAAAATAACAATAACAACCAAAACACAAACCAAAACGGACAAAACAACAATAACAACAACCAGAACAACAACAATAACAACCAAAATAACAACCAAAATAACAACCAAAATAACAATAACAACCAAAATAACAATAACAACCAAAACACAAACCAAAACGGACAAAACAACAATAACA
>NZ_JBGULU010000173.1:0-3303 GCF_045116495.1 Methanobrevibacter sp.
ATACCACCGGTAGCTAAACATAATGCTAAAAGACGAGCAAAGGATAAAACATCTCCCATAAATCCGAAGATATCCATTACACCATAAGCACCGTTAGCCCAAATTAACAATCCAATAGTGACAAGAACTAATACTCCACCTAATGCCATTCCAATCATACCTATTGCAGGCATGACGTATCCTAATGCAATTAAGGCAATACCGGCTTCAAATACAAACCAACAAAGTTGAGATCCGATAGCCTCTTTAGTCCTTCCGTATCTTAAGTTGTTAATAGCACCTAATACAAATCCGATATTGACATATAATAAACCAATAGCAATAGCTATTACTAAAATAGTTTCAGGATGTTTAAATGCTTCAACAGGTGCGAATACAGTTGGTAAACGGAAACCAGCTATTCTTTCCGGGAAGTCCCCAATAAAACCATTGGTAATCAGACCCAGTATAACTGCCCATAAACCTGACCAAATTAAAATCCAACCAAATGAATGCATAGATTCTTTGACTTTTCCAAGACCTTTTAATAATACTACACCAATAGCGGCTACTAATAAACCATAAACTGCATCGGTTAAACAGAAACCGAAGAAGAATGGGAATGTTATTGCAACAAATATTGTTGGGTCAATAGCATTATAACGTACCGGTGAGTACATGTCTACAAGATACTCGAAAGGTTTTGAGTACCATCCGTTTTGTTGTAAAACTGGAACATTTTCATCATCTGTACCTTCAACCTCTATTGTTTCAAAGGCACAATGTCCGTCAGAACTTTTTTCAACCAATTGTTCTACTTTTTCAGTGTCTTTGACAGGCACCCATGCTTCAAGTACATAAGCATCTTTAGTTTGAACAAATGATGAAAGGATTTCGTTCTTTTCTTTTTCATTTTCTAATTGTTCTTTGAGAGCCAATATCTCATCGTCCCATTGTTCAGCAACTGCTCTTAAATCTTTTTTAACAGCAGCACGTTCGGATTCAATGGTCAGTAGTCTAGAATCAGCTTTTGAAATAATATGTTGAGGGGTTCCTTCAACATCACCTACTTCAATTTTCTCAAAGTCGAATTTACGAAGTGTTGAATAAACATCATCACTAAATTCTTTTAATGTTACTACAGTGATAATTTCTCCTTCTTTATCATCCATAGGAACAGTAAATACTTCTAATTCGTCTGTCAAGTTACTTAATTCATTTTTGATTTCTGAAGCAGATTCAGCGTTAATCCTACCAACAGTAGTAGAAGTGTACTTAGAATCCTTTAAAAGAGCTAAATCCATGTCAAAATTTGATAAGCGATTAGCCAAACTTTTATTAGACTGTAGTTCACTTGTTTCAGCGTCGAGTGCGGCTAGTTTTCCTTCAATAACGCTTGTTTTACTTTCCACTTGAGCTAAAGTATCTTCAGCTTTTTCAATGAAAGCTTCAGTATCTAAAGCCTCTACTTCTTTTTGAACTGGCATGTCTGGACTAATAAAAGACATTAAAGTATCTTTTAACCCATGGCCTTCTGATAAAGAATCTCCCAATAGTTCAGATATACCATTTGTTTTCATAAGAAGTGAAGATAATTTACCTGTGTATGGAGTAGCTTTTGCAGGAGCTACTAATTCCGCTAATTCAGGATCTTGCTGAATGCTTTCAGAAATATCACTGACTTGTATGAGTCCTGATTCGTGGAGAGCATCCACTGTAGGAGTTACATACTTTTCCAGTGTAACAATTCTAATTTTTCGCATTCTAGCTGTCTTGAACATATAATCTCACACTACAAAATATTTTTGACAATAATTGAAGCAGCTTCATCAACATTTGCCATAGCTTTGTCTTTCAAGGCTTTTACCTCTCCTTTAGACTGCTCAGCAATTGTTTGTGCTTCTTTTTTAGCCTTATCTTCTGCATCAAAAACAGTATTTTTAGCTTCTTCTTCTGCTGCGATTTTAGCTTCGGAAATAATTTCTTCAGCTTTTAATCTTGATTCAGAAATTAAATCTTTTGATTGAGACTCTGAATCAACAATAAGTTGTTCAGCATCAGATTCAGCTTTTTTTATCATTGCGATTGCGTCTGATATCTCTGCCATAATTAATCACCATGGTGTACTTATTTTTGTTGAGCAATATATATATCTTTTACTATTTAATATTTGTAAAAATAGCTGAAATTTAAATTTAAATAAAAAAAAGTATTCAAAAAATAAAATTTAGATAAAAAAATAATAAAAAAAAATAAATAAACGATAAATAAGTTATCTGTAGAACCATTTCAATATACTAGGCGGTAACTTCTGCATATAAGCAAGCACAGCAATTGCAATGATAATCAAACCCACTATAACAAGTTCCATATTGTAGGGATAATCCAATATCATATACCCTGCAACAGCAATAATGATACCTTCAAAGAAAAATACTGCTTTGGTCCAGCTTGGATTATATAAGATAATCATATAAGCAACACCAATTAAAACAAATATGATTGAGGTAACAAGAATATCATTTGTTATTGGTTGGTGTCTTAAAAAAGGAGCTATTCCCCAAACGATTAATGCCAAAGCCAACATTACACCTAATAATTTAAACATTTTAACATTTGCCATAATAACACTTAATTTTAATTTAAACTTTCTATTATTTATACCATTATATTCAAAATGATTAACATGGAGCGTGCAGTTTGGATAATTCTTAACAAAAATTTTTCACTAACATTGGACAGTGAAATTAAAGATGGTGAAATCCGTGATAAAAAATTCTCTCCAGGAAGCGATATCTGGACAGAGGAGATTCCCCGTTTGGGATTCAGTGATGAGAAAGTGCAGAATGACTATGAGAAATTCATTTCTGATATTGAATCATTATTTAATGAGTCCAGCGTCAATGAAGTATTCATTAACGCAAAAATAGGTGAGGAATCTGAATACATTAACGCAGAAACCCCATTAGTAATAAGAAAAATAGAAGAATATACTGTTGATGAAATCATAAAATAGCTGTGGCTTTGGTTAATACTTCATCCATAGTGTTGAATTCCAAAGGTTCGCCTACATCAGACACTTTTTCTGTGGTTATCAGCACAGTTGGTGATGCCCAAAGATAGGAATATGTAAAATACGCCAAATTGAAAATTATAAATGCCCAGAAAAATGACAAAGCCAAAATTAAACAAACAACCTGGATTAGAATATTTCCATATCTCCTTTTACACATCAGAATATAATTTTCATCCCTTTCCAAAATTTTAAATTTTTTTTGAGATAATTCATCAGAAATACTCTCCATTTCCTTTGAATTATCTGCA
>NZ_JBGULU010000174.1:0-4191 GCF_045116495.1 Methanobrevibacter sp.
GAAGACAGTTCATTATCATGTTAAAAATTCTTTTCAAAATATTTATTATTATTGAATTATATATTTTTACACATCGATTATATGATGTGATGTAAAATGAAGAAAATATTATCTATACTTTCAATAATTCTTATTTTATTTTTAACGTTTTCAGCAGTACAAGCGACAGATAATGAAACCATTGTCAAAGACAAAACATTTGAAGCGATTCAAACAACAATCGACAATGCAAATGAAAATGACACTATATTGCTTGAAGGAACATATTCCGGAAGCGGAAATCCTATTGTAATTGATAAACCGGTTACAATCAAATCCGCTGGAGATGATGTTAAGCTTGATGCAAATTCAAAATCCCAGGTATTTCAAATTCATGCGGATAATGTCATTCTAAACAATTTAGGTATTGTAAATGGTGTTTTTAAGGATACCTCAGGCATTACCTATGGGGGTGCGATAAATGCTAACGGAAATAACTTGAACATCCTCAACTGTAATTTCACATCAAGCTCAGCAAGATATGGCGGTGCTGTTTATTGCAGCGGAAATGGAGTCTCAATCGTCAACTGTCAGTTTTCAAAAAATTCCGCAGAATACAGTGGAGGGGCATTTGAACTTGACGGCGATTACAGTTACATAGATAACTGTATTTTCACCGATAACGTTGCTTATCATGTAGGCGGAGATGTTGCACTTGTCGGAAACAATGGAATCCTAACCAACTGCCAATTCAATTCAATAAACGACAGATCAAAAGCCAGTCAATTTGGAGGGGCTGTAGTCTGGATGGGTAAAAACGGAAAATTGTCAAAATCAGTTTTCAATGGATATATTGCCAAAAAATACGGGTCTGCTGTTTACTGGAAAGGGGATAACGGAAGTTTCACATACTCAATATTAAACACTACGCATCCCTATTGGGGAAATCCTGATTATGCAGATAACAATTACTGGGGATTGAACTTAAAATCAGAACAGGACTTCATCGGCAGTGAATTGATTTATTATGGTGATTCATATGGGGCACCTAAAAGTTGGGTTAATATAGAATACTTTACAAATTCCATAAATTTCACATCTAACAATGGAGATGCACTTAAAGAGGCAATGCCAAATTATAAGCTTAATTCTACTGTTGAAATTACAAACAATTCATATATTATTAAAAAAGCAACTGCATTAACAAGCTCAAATTTAGTTACTTATTCATTATATGATGGAAAATCATTAGCTGTGGTTCTAAAAAGTGGAAGTTCAAAATTAGCTTCAAAAACAGTTCAAATCAATTTAAACGGTAAAACTTACACTGGCAAAACAAATAATCAGGGTATTGTCAAATTTAAGATAAGCTTGAAAACTCCGAAAACATATGCTGTGGCTATTTCATTTAAAGGTGATGAATTTTATAAGGCAACTTCTAAAAAGGTTAAGATAACTGTTAAAAAACAGAAACCGACAATAACAATTAAAAAAGCCAGTAAAAATCTTGTGCAGGTTGTATTGAAAGGTCAGTTTAAAAATGTGGTTGCTAAAAAGACACTTAAGTTGACCATTAACAAAAAAACATACAGTGTTAAAACAAACTCAAAAGGAATAGCTTCATTTAAAATAAATCTTAAAACTAAAAAAACTTATAATTATTCTGTTAAGTTTGCAGGTGATTCCTATTATTCAAGTGCTTTAAAAAAGGCATCTTTAAAGGTTAAATGAATCATGTTTAAAATAGGGGATGTTTGTTGATGTAACTGCATGTTATTTATCTTGACTAAATTTCATGGTTGTGAATGGATTATCAACAGTGCTTTTCGATGAATCTAATTCATAAAAATAAACCGCTCACTATATATACTAATAAAAAACATAACTTAAATCATTAATAGATTATGTTTAATTAAATGAAGGTTTGATAATATGGTTAGATTTTCACAAAGTCTTGATGATAGGCAAGCAAGAAATAAAGAAAAACCTTATGAACAAAGGATGGAAAATCCTTATTATGTTCGTGAAGAAAGACCTCCTCGTCCAGTTCAAATGAGGGAAGACAGATTATACTCTCAACCGCCACAACAGCCTGTCCGTCAGGAACCTGCCTATCAAAAACAAGATAATATCTACAGACAACAGCCACAACGGCCTGTCCGTCAGGAACCTGCCTATCAAAGACAAGATAATTTATACAGCCAACCTTCTCAGGAGATTGATGAGATTATCTATGAAAGACCAGTAATTGAAAGAGAATCTGTCAAACCTGACCTGTCCAAACCTGAATTGGATTTCCCTGCCGATCAGAATATCCAGTTTGGTGTTGAATATGCTCCAAACTCAAAACCTCCTGTAATTGGTAAGAACTACACTATACGTTCAAATTCAATTATTTATAATGATGTGGTTATTGGAGACAATTTCAGAACAGGACACAATGTTGTCATTCGTGAAAACACCAATATCGGAGATGATGTGTTGATTGGAACCAATACTGTCATTGAGGGGGATGTGATTATTGGAAATGATGTCAGTATCCAATCCAACGTATACATTCCAACCAATTCTGTAATTGAGGATAACGTATTTATCGGACCTTGTGCTTGTTTTACAAATGACAAATATCCTGTAAGAATCAATTATGAACTTCAGGGACCTAAAATAAGACGTGGAGCTTCAATTGGTGGTAACACAACTTTCCTGTCCAATGTTGAAATCGGGGAAGGGTCAATTGTTGCTGCGGGAGCTATTGTGATACATTCAGTTCCACCATTCTACTTAGCTATCGGAACACCAGCACGTATCAAACCGCTTCCGGATCATTTAAAAGTTCCAAACAGGTTCTAGATATTAAGGAGGATTATGCTATGGCTCAATATAAATGTAAAATCTGTGGATATGTTATAGATGAAGATAACTACGAAGAAGGATTAAATATTCCTGCTGGAACCAAATTTGAGGATTTGCCATCCTCTTTCAAATGTCCAAAATGCAGAATGCCAAAGGCAATGTTTGAAAAAATTTAAATAATTATATATATTACATTCAATTAAACTATTATTATCATACAATTAAAGGAGATTGTTAAAAATGGCAAAATTTAAATGTAAACTTTGCGGATATGTAACCGAAGAATTCGATGAACTCCCAGATGACTTTAAATGTCCAATGTGCGGTGCAACCGCTGACATGTTTGAAAAAGTCGACTAGGTGTCAGGAATGGCTTACGTTTGCAAAGTATGTGGATTCGTCTTGGAAGAAGATGAATTACCAGAAGATTTTACTTGTCCTGTCTGCGGTGTGCCTGCAGCAAACTTTGAAGAACAATAGGTTCTTCAATTTTAATTTTTTTCTAAAAACTGTTTATTTTTAAAATCAATCACTATTTTTCCAGAGTATTTTTCAAATATTTTTAAAAGATCTCTGTTGTCCTTGGATACTATATCATAGCTGACTTTATCTGAATACTGTTTGTCAATAACATCCAGATTGTTGGTTCTCACCTCTCCGTCAGCGGTTTTGATTTCTGAATATTCAAATGTTATTGTGTAAACGTCATATTCTTCAATTTCAAGAATTTCAGCCTGTCCAATGGCTTCCATGACTGATTTTGAATATGCCCTTACAAGACCTCCTGCACCAAGCTTGATTCCCCCGAAATACCTTGTAACGACTGCAGTTACATTGTGAAGCTCATTTTTCCTTAAGACATTAATCATAGGTTTGCCTGCAGTTCCGCCAGGTTCGCCGTCATCGTCAAAGCCTTCCCCGTCACTTGCAATGTATGCTGTACAGTTGTGGGTTGCATCTGAGTACTGTTCATTTAGTTTTTGAATGATTTGTTTGGATTCAGCTTTTGTTTTGGTTGGAAACAAAGAACAAATGAACTGGGATTTTTTTACATTTATTTCGCTTTGAACTGGGTTTCTAATAGTTTTCATTTTTATCAATATATTTATATATCTAATCAGATATATTATTTTTAGCAAATTTATAGAAGGTGATAAAATTGTCAAGTCGTTCAGCTACTGTTTTAGTAATATTCACTGTGGCATGTGTTGCTTTCTGTCTAGCTAGCGTTTTTGCTGCTATGACTGGACCAATATCAATTTTACCTAATGAAACCAATAATACTGGTATTTTGGATAATCTTTCAGCACTCACTGATCAAGATAATGACAATTACCAATCATATGGTTATGATGATTC
>NZ_JBGULU010000175.1:0-5103 GCF_045116495.1 Methanobrevibacter sp.
TGTAAGACATGGTCTGCCGACAAGTTCAAGATCCTTCACTTCCCATCCGCCTTCACCGTCAGGAATGTTTAATGGTTTGTTTAGAAAACCGTCGGACTGCAGTTCCTTCATGAGGTTTTTGGATTCTTCCATAAAGTCATGGTCGTTGTTTCCTCCCATATCCCCATAGTTAACGATTTTGCCGTCATAGAAATACTTGTCTGTTTTTGCACGATTGAAGAGTGCAGCTTCAGTAATCTTTTTCTCATTGACAACAAACCTTTTAGGAATCAATCTTAAAGCGGTTTCCTGAATGTGGGATTTGCCGCTGCTTGCTTCCCCAAGACATATTACGGATACCGGATTTCTTAAGACAACTTGTCCTGCATATACGGTAAATGCATACAATATGTTGTTGCGTTCACCTGCCGTAAACCATTCGACAATACTTCCGATATAAATCAAAGGTCGACTCAATGATTGAAGTTTAGTGATAGCTTCCTTTAATTTAACACTATCCTTTTCCTGCTCGGCTTGTTTCCTGTCAGCTATTTCCTGTTCAATAACGGATAGCTCATTTTCATAGTGAAGCTGCAGGAGCTGTTTTACCTCTGCGAACTGGTTGTTGACAATCTTCGGATTTATGTCACCTTTGGGATTTACAATCTGTTTGAATTGTCTTGCGACATTACTCTGAGAAGATAATGTAGCTGGAGTTTTGTTTAAGTATTCTCCAATTTTATTACCGTCTTTATTTTTAAATACATATGTAACGCTCTCTACTTTCTTTCTGTTGATAATGAGGGTTATTGTATCTTTAGTAGGTAATTCAGCTACATTACTCATTTTGTTCTTGCTCCATTATTTTACTTGGACGTCACGTACAATGAAACTGTAATAGACATAGCTTCCGGATTTCTCTTTGACCTGTATTGTCATTTCATCCAAACCGTTAACGAATTGGCGGTATTCTGCAAGATTGACGTTTCTGAGGATATTTGATTTGCCTACACTTCCTGCATTTTCCAGTTCAAGGATTGAAGTGATGAAGTCAAAGAGTACACTTCCTTTTCTGATGTTTTTGTGAAGGTCTCCGTTGTTTTTGAGGTTGACGTTGATTTCAATGTAGAGTTGGTCATCATCCTGGAAGATGTAGAGTTTGAATCTGTTTACGGTTTTTTCTTCACCGTCGTCATCGAAGGTGTATGATGTTACTGAAGACATTTCAGGTCTGCCTCTTAAGAGGGTTCCGTCTTCAAAGTCTCTTAATTCTGCTTTTTCATATCCTTCCGGAATTTCTACAATTTCTTCGTAATCTAATTCTGTACCTGTAAATATTGTTTGTTTAGTATTTTCAAAACTCATTTTATTTTTCTCCTAAAAAATATTAAAGAGGATTAGCTATTGTCCTCTTTTAAAAATTTTGATTGGTTAACTATTCTTTCAGCGGACATTTCTTCTGCTGACACTTCACCTGCTCCAATCAGTTCAGCTATTGCACGATTGGTAGCACGTGTTTTTGCAGTAGACATAATAGTGTGATCGCTCACTTTGTCTTTGCCTTTTTCAGAACGGGAGCATAGTGCATCTGATTCAACGCTTCTGCCATTTGGTAGAGTTGCCCTGACACAGTAGTATGCTTCTTTTATTCTGCCGGTTTTTGTTCGCTCCAAATCACGATCAACAATTGCGGTATCAACATTGAATGCTCTTGACAGCTTCTGCCATGCTGACTTTTTCTTAAAGTGTCTTTTCACTTTAACATAGTTACCTTCTTCATCTTTTTCTTTAACGATTATTTCCTGATAGTCAGTGTCATTCAATAACCCCTTACAGAGTTTTTGATAAGCGTCCCATTGTTCAATAGCCACATCCACGTCAGGGACATTATCAACTTTAACTAATTCAGTTTCTTGAGAAACCTGTGGTTCTTCTATAAGTTCTGCTTTTACCATTTTTTATCACCTTGAAAATTTAGGAGGATTAGTTTATAATCCTCCTGTACTTGTTGCTATTCCAATCCAGCCGATGGCTACAGCAAATACTATGCTTCCGATGAAAATCATTTTTGGATTTGGATCCATCGGTTCTTCTTTTGGATATAATCTTGCTGGTTTAGGCATATTGACCAAACCTCCTGATGCAGACCTCAATAATGAAATTCAAATTGATTATTGTAGTCATTCCACCGTTTCTGTGAATAACAACTGTTTTATTGTCCGGAAAATTCAATTCATCTGATTTCATTACCGCACAATACGGATTTTCATCTGCAGATACGAATGCAATGAAATGTTCTTCATCCAGATTCCTTTGCATTTCAAGAATTGCATTTTCCATGTTCATCCCTTCTTTTGTGTTTCCTGAATCCGACAATAAAAGCTTCTCCTCTTATGAATTTGATTAAACCAATATCTCCTTCAGTTGCATATTGAATTAATGACAGTAGTTTGTCATGTATTACTGTCTGGTATGCTTTTTTTCCACCATCGACCAATACGATACCGTCATCATCAATGTAGAGGATTTCCTGTTCAACATCTCCTTTGGCAATTTTGATTTCACCGTTGTGAGTTAAAATGCCCTGGAAATTATCTTCAAATTGATTAATTGAGGTTGTCATAATTTATCAACCTCATTTAATGCAATAGGGGAATTCCTATTCATTGGAATTCACCCAGGTGTTCTATTCTATCAAATACCAGCCATATTCTAGCCCAGATGTTTTTTGGGACTAAAACATGGACTTCTCCGTTTATTTCTTGTTCCATCATTATTCTTGGACTCCTGATGTTATCTTAAATTTTTAGTTCGTCTGCGTGTTTAATCAAGTCTTATTATCTTGATTCTGTATGATTCGAAGAATTCTCTTTCATTTCGGATGTTTTCCGATTCCTGAATTTCAGAGATGGTTTCTTCAAGTGCCCTGAAATTATTGAAAATTATTATTTCGTTGGGCCGGGGTTTTATTGCTTCACACATTTTTTGGTGTCTCCTGTTTTCCCTCATGGGGAGTTAGTGATCAACAGTCTAAAACTCAAGTGGCCAGAAGTCTTTGAAAATAAAAATAGTTTGTAGGTAAAATCAATATTCCATTCTTAATCGCAATATTTGGAACAAATATAAGTTTTGCTTTATTTAAATTGAAAATATTTATATATTCGTTAAAATAAACTAGATATTGGGTTAAGTTTTGAAAATATTAATTTTTAACATAGTTTCGCGACATGTCTAATTATTTTTATTTTTCTTACTGACCCACCTATGTTCTACTTATTTTTTTTCATGATTCCTGTTTTTTTTGATATTTTACCTCCATATATTGAGTTTCACGCCAAACTAAAGAAAAGTTGTATGAGTGTGAAAAATTGTTCTCACTCATAAAAATTGCCTTGACTTAGTAATGGCTAATCATAGTTTGTCAAAATGAATATATAAACATTACTATTGCTTATTTAATGTTAAATCGTTTAATTATTACAATGTTATACTTGAAGATAAGGCATGTATTTTTCCAAAATTCTATAAACAAATAAACAAAAAAATATGAAAAAAACTAGAAAAACCTACAATACGAAACTCATGATGGAGCCATCATGTTGACAAATTGTAGTTAAAAAAAATATAAAAAAATAAAAAATAGAAATAAAGTTTTACATCGTATTTCTTAAAGCTTTCTTGATATAATCAATTTCGCCCTTAAGACCATCCAGTTCAGCATTCAATTTTTGATTTTCAGTCTCCATTGCCTGAAACTCCGGAGATTTGATGGATAACTTCTCAACATCAAGATTGATTGTGACTGCACCCATATGCTCAATATATTTTTCCCTTAAGCGCAAAGGGTCTTCCATGAAATAGGAAGTTCTGGTCTGATCCTTTCCTCTGCCCTGAAGCTCATCGATTTCATCCATGCTCAAACCGTCATTGTACAGCTGGCTTGCATGAAACTTCCTCAGCATGTGGGAACGGAACCGGTTGTATGAACCTGCCTTTCCAAGGTTCAGCTTGTTGTTGATTTTGCCGAAGGTATTGTTCATGTGAGTGGAACTGATATTGAAAAGAGGAGTTGAATTTGTAAGTTTCCTCTCATCTATCACAAGATAGTGAATTATTTCTGCTGTAGATTCCGGACTTGAAAAGGTGGTATAATACTTGTTGGTTTTCTGTCTTCTTAACCTCCAGGACGGAACCACATCATCACGGCCGTGCAATGCTTCAATAACATCATCTATATTATCCTTGTGATGATAATCATAGGTTGCATCAATGAAATCTTGGATAGTTATGTTTAAAGTTTCCCTTTTTGCACATCCGCTGCTGGTCATGAAGAGAATTATCGCCTTCATCAACGGATTGACCATCTTCAGAATATGCCTAAGCAATTCCTTATCGGGCAAATCATTATAAGAAATAGGCATAGGCCTTTTGACATTTTTCTGATTTAACTTTGGCATTTTACCGATTTCAATGTCAAAACCTTCTTCATATACGGTCATAACCCTACTGACATAATTCTTGACTGTAGTTGCAAGATGTCCTTTCTTCATCAAATGGTTTCTGAATGCAAGAAGTCTTGCCCTCAATTGTGAATGCTTCCATTTGACTTCTTCTCGTTCTTCTTCTTCGGCTTCTTTTAACAACTGGTAGAATGGCTTTTTATGGTATCTGGAATATAAACCAATGGCGGTGGCGTAGCTTTCATAAGTTACATCTTTAAGACCTCTCTCATCACAAAAGCTTCTTAAAAGTTGCTCATCTTTTTTGTGCATATCCATATTTATTACTCCTATATAAAATGTGTTTTTTCCAAGAGCATTTGATAAGTAATAAATATTTTGATGAGTGTTGCCCGTATACTAACTCTCTTGAATCATTGCTAGAATACCCTTCGCTCCTCGAGTAACCCTCGAAACGGGCAGCCTATCCAACGCTGGGTTTCTCCTAATCATCGACAGTATCAACTTCCCTCATAGAAGGACCGTAGGCATTGGTCAAAAATGATACGACAATAATATTATGTAAAAAATGATATTTAACTATTGTCAAAAAAAAATAAAAAAAGATTTGGGATTATAATGTGACGCCTATATCCAGTTCACTAAATTCCCTGCATCTATTTCG
>NZ_JBGULU010000176.1:0-2099 GCF_045116495.1 Methanobrevibacter sp.
ATGTGATGATAACAAACGTCTACAACAACGGGGAATCATTCAGTCTCGAAAAGGTTGAATTCAAAAACAATAAAGCGGCAATCGTTCAGGCGGTAAATATCTACAACGAAACATATATGCGTCTAAAGGAACCTGTACTTGAAGACAAAACCATACTGAACAGGGAACATATGGACATCTGGAAATATAGCCCGGAACTTATTAACAACAGCGGAACCATTGCAGTAATGGACGAACCGTGTGATAAGGAATTCAGCTTTAACTGGCTTGAAAGAAGAATCAACCAGTCAGAGGATAAGATAATCAGACTTGAAAACAACATCCGACTTGAAAACTGTGAGCTTGACTTTTATGAAGGTGGAATGGAAATATCCAGAAGCGATGTGACAGTTGACGGAAACGGCCACTACATTGACGGAGCAAAAAGAACAGCCATTTTCCACATTACCGGTAAAAACGTCACATTAAAAAACATCCGTTTTAAAAACGCCAATCTTATCAATGATTTATACAGCCACACCACCGGAGGATCTGCAATACGGACAATCACCTCATCAAGCTTGAAGATAGAAAACTGCGAGTTTGCTGACAATGAATGCGATGATGACGGCGGTGCGATTTTAAACAAGTCAGAACTTGAGGTTTATGATTGTCTGTTTGAAAACAACACATCCAGGGCATATGGAGGAGCAATATGCAATAAGAACGCACTGATATTGAAAAACAACGAATTTAAAAATAACTCATCAAGAATCAGCCAGGACATTTTCAACTCAAGAAAGATTTCAGGCATCTTCAAAGATGAAAATGTCTTTGATGTAGGCGATGAATATCATGAATCCATATCTTTCTCTCGTTTGGCCGATGAAATCCCGAAAAACCGTAAAATTATTCTAAATTGTGACATCAGATTCGACTATAGACATGACCTGAATTTAAAAGACGGAATCGAAATAACCGATATAGAGTCACTGACTATTGATGGCAGGGGATTTTCAATAGATGGTGATGACAGGGCCGGACTTTTCAATCTTAAAAATTCAAATGTTGTTTTTAAAAACATTACATTTAAAAATGCAATCACACATGACAGCTCCATATTTGAAAATGATGCCCGAACCACATTCATAAACTGCAGATTCATCAACAATCATCCGTCATATAATAAGAGCCTGATAAACAATAACGGTCAGGTGAAACTTGAAAACTGCAGGTTCATAAATAACTTATCAAAAAACAGGTCATTGATATCAAACGATAATGAATTTGAGATTACGGGATGTGAATTCAGCCTGAATTCAAATGAAAAATCTACAATAGCGAACAGCGGCAAGCTTTCAATAGATAACTCAAAGTTCATAAATAACCACTCCGATGAAAATGCAGGAGCATTGAGAAACGAAAAGGAAGCAAGATTGCTGGTTGAAAACACCCTATTCAAATCCAATTCAACTTCAGCAAGCGGCGGTGCAGTTCTTAACTTTGGTGAACTTCTCTTTATCGGATGTCTGTTCGAATCCAATTTTTCCGATGGTGACGGAGGCGTCATAAACAATGAAAAGGATGCAAATCTGGAAATAAAAGATTCAGATATCATAAATAATTCATCAAAAGGTGATGGCGGAGCAGTCATCAACTGGGGAAACCTCTCATTTAAAAACAGCATTTTTTCCGATAACACTGCACGAAAGGACGGCGGTGTTGTAAACATACAGAAAGGAAGTCTTCTAATTGAAGACTGTGAATTTAACAAAAACAGCGCATTTGACGGAGGCTCTCTCTTCAATAGAGGCGATTTGAGAATTGAAAATTCCAGATTTGAGGATAACACTGCCAAAAAAGATGGTGGAGCCCTGAATACATATGACGGCAATATTAAAATCCTAAAAGCACTATTTATGAAAAATAATGCCGATGACGGCGGTGCAATATACTCAAGGGAAGGTGAAATACTCATCCTGGGCAGTGAATTTTTACAAAACACCGGAGGCATCAACGGCGGTGCGATTATAACATGGTGTGAAATGACTATTGAAGATTCAAGGCTTTCACAAAATTCGGCAAAGATTTATGGCGGAGCAATAAACAACCAGAAGAAT
>NZ_JBGULU010000177.1:0-3860 GCF_045116495.1 Methanobrevibacter sp.
CGTTGGCAATAACCATTTTCAGAGCCATTACAAACTTGTAGATGATTCCTTCACGCTCGGCATACATTTTTTCGAGCAGTAACTTATCCCTTTTTTCCGGAGGAATTACGTTGTTGCAGAACAGAGGTGCAATGCGGTCATATACCCATTCACCATCATCACCTGAAAACTTCGGCAGCTGATTGGCACAGAACCACAGGATTCCGCGGTATCTGTAGGTAAAGCCGTTCTCACCTTTAAACTCAACGAAAATTGGATCACCTCCGGTACACATCTTAAAAGCCTTAAGTTCGGTGACACGGATAAAACTCATATCAGAACATCCTGCGAGACGTTTGCCGTAGAGTGTTCCCGCCCCGAATCGTGCCTCAAGTTCTCGTAAATCAATGCTGATGTAGTTTTCTCTGCCGAGAAACATCTGAATCAGGCTGATTAACAGGGTTTTACCGGTATTGCCTTTACCGATCTGAAATATGGCCTTTTTCATGCGATGCCCCGGAACGTTAGAGATGCACACTCCGCCAAACTGATTGACGAAGAGAATCTCTCCCTGATTACCACTGGTCAGCGTATTCATGAAACCGTCAAAAACAGGTGTAGGCAGAGGATGGCCAATCCAGTTACATGGGATCTGAATGGTTGAGAGTTCATCCGATGTATGCGGCAAAAGCTCCATGGTGGTTATATTTAGCAGACCATTCTGAAAATTTATGATGTTCTCATTGGCATCAATATCTTCATGGGAAACAAAAATCAGATCTGTGGTGATAAGACTGTAGGTTTCATGAACCTTTCCCATAGAAACCACGTGTTCGTCATACTCAACTACAAACTGCTTAATTCTGCCAATCATCATATTTACAGAATAGAGACGATAGCAGCCGTTCTCATACACGTAGGTGAGTACTCCCTCCTTGGCGTTATCCCTGACAAATATATAATGAAGATTCTCCCGGACATGTTTGGCAAGTTTGGTGGGAACAATCACCTCAATACCCTTGCTCTCAATGTATTCAATGAAATACGGTCAGACCTTTACTGAGCGATGGAATTGACCATTAAGGGCTTCAACACCTGCACGGATGGTTCTTTCCCTGTAATCATCGCGATTCCATTTATCACGCATCAGTGCCGACTTCTGTATGATTTCATAAATCAAATCAGGATCATTGCCGGTGCGAAAGGCAATAAGGGATACCAGAGCGCAGTCGGCGGCAGAATCGTCATTGTTGTAGTCCTCTATGTTGCCGTCAACGTAAAGCTTCATGAACTTGACTCCGTTCTTCTGCCGTTTCAGCTCCTCAACGATTTCATCCGCATTTTTACCCGTGGGTTTAGTAAACTGATCATTTGCTTTTCTGCCGCAACGCTTTTTTGTAAAAAAACCACGGGCAATTCTGCATTCCGCTACGATAAGTAAAGCGGTTCTAACGGTGCTCTGCTACTTTATCCGGAGCACCTTCACCGCCTCGGTGCGGATCAGTTTACCGTCAAGAATCTCGTAAGTAACGTTGACTTTCCAAGAATGAATTTTATTCCAAAACGTTCTGTATTTTTCCTTTGATATAATATTTCTTTGTTATTTTTACGAGTCTATTGTTGTCATCAAAAGTTATAAATGTTTCTTCCGGAGAGTAAAAACCTTGCGGATAGCAATCCGTTCTTCCGTCATTTGAAATTTTAGGTGTGCGTCCTATAAGCTTACGAACTTTATCACGCTCCATTCCTTTTTTCAGCTCCAGTATAATTCCAAAAAACTGAAAACACTCTATCATTTCTTTACTGTATCCTGTTATAGCAAGAAGCAGATTATGCCTTCCATCAAGCTCCCATTCAGTTGCTATTGAAAGCTCGGAAGACATGTATTCTCCATACACATCAACAAAGGAATGTTCTCCGAATATGGAAAAAAATTTCTTTTGAGTTCGTGGCCATATTTTCTCACCATTTAAATATATTTCACAGTAACGTCCGTAACGATCATCGACAAAACTTACTGATACGAGCTTATTATCTATATATTCCAAAAGTACGTTAGGATTTGTATAGTATTCTCTTTCAAAAGTGGGTAGTTCTCGTTCTGTCCCAAATTCATCTTTCATCATTTTCCAAACTTCTTCACGTTCCATGCCAAATACAAAAGGTCCAACAGAAATATTCGGGGTTAATATAAATTTTTTCATATGAAACGTCCTTTTACTTATTAAATTTTTTTTCCAATTGAGAAACATACTTCATGACATCTCTTATAGCATCTTCATACTTGGAACCGAATTTTGCTCTAATGTCTGCAATTTCCAATTCAACCGCTGAACGAATGTCTTTGGCTTTAAGGTACTCTAACTGCAGTAGAATATAATCATTCTTCAACATAGACTTATTTCCATATGATTCTGTTACCAAATGATCTTTTTTTTCCATCCTGATGCAGGGACCTTCCCATTCTTTCAAAATTCCGGTTAAATTAAGTAATTTCACTGGGATTAAGTGGTGCACATCATGTATTTTGCCATCAGAAAAATGCTTCACAGCTTCATAGCTTCCTCCTAGTATTTCTTTGTTTCCAAAGACATCATCATCTGTATGATAAACATAGGAAGTTCCGTCTTTTCTGTGCCCTGTATAAAACGCATCTTCAGTTAAATCTATTTTTCTAAATGTGATATGGACTGGATATCTAGTGTACAAATTAAAGTAATTCTCCAGCATTTGTTCCAATGTCATCGATGAATGTTTAAGCCCTATGAATGAATAAATCCAATCTGATATGGGCTGAGGACCTCCTCTTCTATGTAATTCAAAAAAGAAAACATCTTTATCAACAACTTCATGTTTTCTCAAATACCCCATTAGAAAAGAAAACTGAAGTGAAACTTCAACTACTGTAGCGTCAGTATAGGGGCTTATGTCATATTCGCGTAATGCTTTATCAATAGCGGCATATGAATATTCTTCAAGGATGTCTGGGCTAACAATTTTTCCGTTTTCCATAGAACCATGCAATTGATAATCAACATCTTGTTTAATCTTCCTGCTTAAATCCACAAAAAATTGGGCATAGTATTTCTCCATCTCTTCTTGGATGTCAGACTGGTTTAATTTTGAAAAAATAAGAGATTCCCCAGCATGATAAGCCTCATTAATTAGTGGTATCTCCATCGATTCCTCCATATAATTTTATTAATTTCCAAAATTTATGACCACGAACCTAATCATTATTACAGGATTTTTTCCACCAGCAATTCAAATCAGCCTCTCGTGTAGCATTTATATTATTAACACACTTAATCAGTTTTTTAAGAGTAAAAATATCAAACATCCAATTTTAATTCGAACATTGTGATAAGTATTTGTTTTTATATAACTGTTTATTGTTTTCTTAGAAAATATATTGACATTTATAAAATAGTCACCACCTAAACATTAGTAGCAGAACCCACATCATCTTCAAGACAAACAGGCATTAACTTCCAAAAGTTGCTAACATAAAACCAATTATTTTTGGCTGACATCAATCATGTTTTTCATACAAACAATCCAATTACTGAAAAAACCAATAAAGATACATCTCTTCCCATCTTCATTCATCGTCAATGGAGAAATAAAACATCTGGTATTAAATGCTGTTTATTTCGATTTGCTCCACAGGGCATATACCCCCGTTTGAATTAGCGTTTTTCTGCGTGGAGGCAAGCGCCCGAAGGTCGCGAACGCAGCTCGGGAAATTTTGCCTCCCCCCTGGGGCATCGAATTGTTTAAAATTTCTACAAATCACACCTCCTTTTAGTGATTTTGGTGACAGTACATGATAGTCAGGTGACAGTAAGGTGAAAGTTTTAAAATCACGCAAAGCCTTATGC